>JBAYVY010000168.1:0-7762 GCA_041674345.1 Phycisphaeraceae bacterium
CCAGCCGCCTCTGAAACTGGAAGATCAGATCACCATTGATCCCCAGCCGCAACTCAAACTCGAATACCCCGGCTGCCCCCCGGCCTGCCGGTTGATCGACCTGTTCTGCCCCATCGGTTACGGGCAGCGGGGCCTGATCGTCTCGCCCCCCAAAGCCGGCAAGACCATCCTCCTCCAACAGGTCGCCACGTCGATCAGCAAAAATCACCCCGACTGCATCATCTGGGCGCTGCTCGTCGATGAACGCCCCGAAGAAGTCACCGACTTCCGCCGCAATGTCCCCTGCGAAGTCATCGCTTCCAGCAACGATCACCCCGCCGAGCGACATGTCTCGCTCACCATCGGCGCCATCGAACGCGCCAAACGTCTGGCGGAACTCGGCAAGCACGTCGTGATATTGCTCGATTCGCTGACCCGGGTCGGTCGGGCCTTCAACACCGCGCCCGGCGTGGTGTCCGGCGGGCGCACGCTCTCCGGCGGACTCGACATCAAAGCCCTGGCCATTCCCAAGCAGCTCTTCGGAGCCGCGCGCAATATCGAAAACGGCGGGTCGCTCACCATCCTCGCCACCTGCCTCATCGACACCGGCAGCCGCGGCGACCAGGTGATCTTTGAAGAGTTCAAAGGCACCGGCAACATGGAAATGATCCTCAGCCGCGACATCGCCAACCAGCGCGTCTTCCCCGCCATCGACCTCGCCGCGTCCGGCACCCGCAAGGAACACCTGCTCCTCGATGAAGCCACGCTGAAAACCACCACCGCCCTGCGCCGCCGGTTGATGAGCATGCGCCCCCTCGATCAGGTGCAACAACTGCTCAAAGCCGTCGAACACTTCAAAACCAACGACGAACTGGTCGGCAAAAACCAGCCCGCCGCCGCGACCGCCTGATGCCGCTCGCGGCTTAGCGTTCGGCGGAATGACGAATGACGAATGAAATTCCAAATGCCAATGTTCAAACCAACGCGCATGGCGATGATTGTTGGAATTTTGAATTTGTGATTTGATTCGTCATTCGGGCTTCGTCATTCGTCATTTTCACATCACCCGTTCATCCGGATGAATGGATGGATGGTCGCTTGCCTTCGCCCTTTACCCACGCAATAATGACCCCGAGGCCGTAGGGCTTAAACCCTGCGGCCCAGGGAGTTTTACATGAGCTTATTCCTCGATCAGCTTCGCAACCGCGTCCTCTTCCTCGACGGCGCGATGGGCACGAGCATTCACACGCTCGACCTCGACCTTCAACGCGACTACCGCGGACTGGAAAACTGCACCGAGATTCTCGCGATGACCCGGCCCGATGCGATCCAGGCCATTCATGAATCGTTCCTGGCCGTCGGCTGCGACGCGGTGGAGACCGACACCTTCGGCGCGATGCCGCACGTGTTGTGCGAGTTCGGGCTGGAAAACCAGACGCTGGAAATCAACCGCGCCGCGGTGAAGATCGCGCGGGCGGCCTGTGACAAGTTCTCGACGCCCGACAAGCCGCGCTTCGTCGTCGGGTCGATGGGGCCGGGCACGAAACTGCTCTCGCTGGGCCAGATCACGTGGGCCGCGATGTTGGACTCGTACAGTCAGCAGGTGCGCGGGTTGTTGGGGGAATCCCGGTCAAGCTCGCCCCCGGAAGTGAAGACTCGCATGGCCGGGCTTGCCCCCGGAAGTGGGGGCGTGGACATGCTGCTCATCGAAACGTGTCAGGACATTTTGCAATGCAAGTGCGCGGTCAATGCGTGCGTGGACGTTCAGAAGGAGCTGGGGCTGTGGGGCACGGATCAGCAGGTTCCGATTTTCGTGCAGGTGACGATTGAAACCACCGGCACGATGCTGCTGGGCACGGAAATCAGCGCGGCGATCACCGCGCTGTCCGCGTTGCCGATCGCGGGCATGGGCATGAATTGCGCCACCGGCCCGACGGAAATGGCCGAACACATCAAAACGCTGTGCCAAAACTTCCGGGGGCGGGGGTACGTGTCGGTGTTGCCCAACGCGGGTCTGCCGATGATGGTCGAGGGACAGACGGTGTTTCCGCTGGAGCCGCAGCCGTTCGCCGAGCAATTGGCGCGCTATGTGACTGAAGACGGCGTGAACTTGGTCGGCGGCTGCTGCGGCACCACCCCGGCGCATCTCAAAGCCGTGATCGAAAAAATCGGCGCCGCCCAGCCAAATAAAAGGGATCGGCCCCCTTTTACTTCGCTTCCGGGGGCGGGGGATTTACTTCCGGTGGCGCAGTGTTCGTCGCTTTACAGTTCCGTCGATCTGAAACAGGAAACCAGCATTCTGATGATCGGCGAGCGGACCAACGCCAACGGGTCGAAAAAGTTCAAGGAGATGCTGGCCGCGGAGGATTGGGACGGATTGGTCAGTTGGGCGCGCGGCGAAGTGAAGGGCGGGGCGCACGTGCTGGACGTCTGCGTCGATTACGTCGGACGCGACGGCGTGAAGGACATGCACGAGGTCGTCAGCCGCTATGTCCGGCAAGTCACCGTGCCGCTGATGCTCGATTCGACTGAAAAAGCCGTGCTGGAGGAAGGATTGAAACTGGCCGGGGGCAAGTGCATCGTCAACTCGATCAACCTGGAGGACGGCGAAAAGCGGCTGGACGAAGTGTGCCCGCTGCTGCACCGCTACGGCGCGGCGGTGGTCGCGCTGACCATTGATGAAGACCGCGAAATGGGCATGGCGAAAACCGCCGACCGCAAGTTGGAAATCGCCGAACGCATTCACGGATTGTGCGTACACAAGTGGAAACTGGACGAACGCGACATTATGTTTGATCCGCTGACGTTCACCATCGCCACGGGCAACGAATCGGATCGCAAACTCGGCCTGGAGACGCTGGACGGCATCGAACGCATCGGCAAGCGTTTCCCCGCGTGCGGCATCGTGCTGGGGCTGAGCAACATCAGCTTCGGTCTGAAACCCGCGGCGAGGCAGGTGTTGAACAGCGTGTTTCTGCATGAAGCGGTGCAACGCGGATTGACCGCCGCGATTCTGCATCCGTCGAAAATCGTGCCGAAGCACAAGATCGCGCCGGAACAATGGGACGCGGCCCAGTGGTTGATTTTCGACCGGCGCGGGAATGAACGACCGGAAGGCAAGGCGGCGGACTTTGATCCGTTGTTGTATTTCATCGGGCTTTTTCCCGATGATTCGGGCATCGCGAAGCCGCAAGCGGCGAAGGAGAATCAGACGATTGAGGATCGGTTGAAGAACCACATCATTGACGGGGAGAAACAGGATTTGGAGGCGCATCTGGATGAAGCGATGCAGAAGTATGATGCGCTGGCGATCATCAATGAGCATTTACTGGGCGGGATGAAAGTGGTGGGGGAATTGTTCGGCGGCGGGCAGATGCAGTTGCCGTTCGTTTTGCAAAGCGCGGAGGTGATGAAGAAAGCGGTGGCGTATCTCGAACCCCATATGGCGAAAAGTGGGGGCACATCGAAGGGGCGGTTGGTGTTGGCGACGGTGAAGGGGGACGTGCATGACATCGGCAAGAATCTGGTCGATATCATTCTGACGAACAACGGGTATCAGGTGTTCAACCTGGGGATCAAGCAGCCGCTGGAGGTGATTTTGGACGCGGCGAAGGAGCATCAGGCCGACGCGATCGGCATGAGCGGGCTGCTGGTCAAGAGCGTGGGCGTGATGCGCGAAAACCTGGCGGAGATGGCGAATCGCGGATTGAAGATACCGACGCTGGTGGGCGGGGCGGCGCTGACGCGGCATTACGCGGAGACGGAGTTGCGCAAGACCTACGGCGGGCCGGTGTATTACGGACGCGATGCGTTCGAGGCGCTGCACCTGATGGAGCAGATCGGCGCGGGGAATTACGCGCAGTTGGAAAGCGACATTGAAACACGACTGACGAAGCGCGCGGAAGTTGAAGCGAAAGTCGCTGCTTCCGGGGGAGGGAAGGCATTGAAGCAAGCGGAAGTGGGATCGGCGGGGGTTTCTGTGACGCCGGTGGAGCAACTTCCGGGGGTTCCGTTCATGGGGGATCGCATGGTCGAACACATTGAGATTGACGCGATCGTGCCGTTCGTGAACAAGGTGGCGTTGTATCGTGGGCAGTGGGGGTTCAAGAAGGGGCGGATGACGGATGAGGATTACCTGAAGCAGATGGAAGAAGAAGTCGAACCCATTTTCAGGGGATTGGTGGAGAAGGCGAAGGCGGAGGAGATTTTGAAGCCGGCGGTGGTGTACGGATATTACCCGGTGGCGTCGGAGGGGAATGATGTGGTGGTGTACGATCCGCAGGACGAGGAGCGGGAGATCGAACGGTTCACGTTCCCGCGCCAACAGGGCCGGCAGCGATTGTGCATCAGCGACTTCTTCCAGTCGGAAACTTCCGGGGGCGGACGGGATGTGCTGGGGTTGATGTGCGTGACGATGGGTGATGAAGCGTCACGCCGGGCGAAGCAGTTGTTTGAGAATCATCAATACAAGGATTACCTGTTTCTGCACGGGCTGGGCGTGGAGATGGCGGAGGCGTTGGCGGAGTTCTGGCACAAGCGAATGCGGGAAGAACTGGGATTGGCGGGCGATGATGCGTCAGAGATTCGCCAGTTGTTCACGCAGCATTACCGGGGTTCGCGGTATTCGTTCGGTTATCCGGCCTGCCCGGACATGAGCGATCAGGAGAAGTTGTTCCGATTGATTCAGCCCGAACGGATCGGCTGCAAGCTGACGGAGAACTGGCAGATCGACCCGGAGCAAAGCACCAGCGCGATCATCGTGCATCATCCGCAAGCAAAGTATTTCGCGGTGTGAGGAAGAGAAGATTGAGCCGCGGATGAACGCAGATACACGCGGATGAATAGAAGATATCTGTGTTCATCCGCGTTCATCCGTGGCGATGTTTTCCGCTGCTTTGCGGCCGCTGTGATTCAAAATCATTGTGGGGCGAGTTGTGCGCGGCGGAACGTCCAGCCGCGCCAGTCGGCGAGGGTTTGTCGCAGGTCGGTCTGGAGGGCATCGGCGGCATGGCGGGCCTGGTTGCGTTTGAACATATCGGCGTTTTGATCGGCGAACCAGAGCAGGGCGGGCAGGGAGGATGGGCCCAGGTGTTGGAGATAAGGCACGTCAAGGGCGACTTCGCCGGTGTTCATTTCGCGGCAGTGTCGGACGTTGAAGTCGGCGATGATGCGGTCGAAGGGGATGAACATGCAGACGATGCAGACGGCGAGCGCGGCGACGGCGTTGACGCGGACCAGCCAGGCGTTGTCACGATTGAGGATGATACGCAGAACGGTGAGCATCAGCGCCAGGCCGACGACGCCCATCCAGACGGCGGCGGCGATGCGCCAGCGCGACAGCGCGAAGACGTCGATGTAGAGGGAAAGGCGACGGATGCTGGAGACCATGAGCCAGACGTTTTGCGCCAACCAGAGATAGACCAGGCGGCGAGCGACGGCGCTGGTTTGCGCGGGGCCTGACTTGCGGAAGGCGACCAGGACGAACAGCCCGGCGAGCAGCGCGGTAACGACCAGGGGGTACGTGCCGCGATGGGCGTATTGGGCGTAGGTCAGGCCGGCGGGCAGTTGGGCGTGTTGCCAGAGGTAGAGCAGGTCCATGACGGTCTGCACGGCGAACAGCGCGTTGAAGAGGATGAGACATCGGATGACCAGATCGGCGGCGACGGGGCGATCGGCATATCGCGGCATGACGGGGCGCGGGGCGGTTTGGCGGCGGCGGCTTCGCAGACGCAGCAGCGACCAGGCGGCGATGGCGGTGCAGCACCAGAAGAGGATACGCAGAGGCGCGATGTAATCGGTGAGGTGGGTCAGCCAGTCTCCGAGCGTTTGACGCAGGTGGTGAAGTTGGTTTTCGATGACGGGATTGGCTTGGCGGAACAGCAGCAGGAACAGGGCGGTCAGCGCCAGGGGCACGGCCCATCGCAGCGCGAAGCGTCGAAGGGAAGGGCGATGGGGATGATGCGCACGCTGCCAGCGGCGTGCGGTTCGCATGTCGCGGAGTGGTCGGAGCCACGCGAAAAACAGGCGAAGATAGCGGCCCAGCCAGAGGGCCGGTTGATCGGACCAGCCGAGGCGTCCGGTGAAGGCGAGGGCGGTGAGGATGAGGAGGGCGAGGGTGTATTCGAGTCCGCCGGGTTCGATGAGCATGGCCAGCGCGATCAGGGCCGCGCATAGCATGAGGATGCGACCGGGCCAGTGACGGATGATGCGGGGGCTGCGCCAGAGGATGGCGATGAGCAGGAGCGAAGCGAAGCAGCCGGCGGTCCAGCCTGGGGGGACGGGGGCGTGGTAGAAAAATTGATCCGCGAGGGCGACCAGCGCGAGCGTCAGTGCGAGCAGGAACGGGGCACGGCGGATGGCCGGAATGTTTGACATGATGTTGGAAGATACGCCACGGCTGACCGGCGGGTTCGGCGGACCTGGATGTTTTTCAAGGGAGCATTTTGAAGAATCGGAGGCCCGTCACGGTCTGCCGCCTAAGAAGGCGTCATCCCGTGCTTGAAGCGAGATTTTTCAAAGGTCGCCTGGAATACGCAGGCGGCGGAGAATACTGTAGGATGTTCGGCCCATGAGTTTGTTAACCGTTGCCAATCTGACGCACGCCCACGGCACGCATGTCGTGTTGAACGGAACGAACCTGACGGTGAATGCCGGTCAGCGGATCGGTCTGGTCGGGCGGAACGGGTGCGGGAAATCGACGCTGATGAAGATGATCGCGGGGCAGATGAAAGCGGATTCGGGTCAGGTGCAACTGTCGCGCGGGGCGAAGGCGGGGTATTTGGCGCAAGACCCGCTGATCGAGCCGGGCCGGACGTTGCGCAAGGAGGCGGAACAGGCGTTCGCGGAACTGGCGGGCCTGCACGAGCAACTGGAACAGTGCGCCCACGAAATGGCGGATGCGAAGGACGATGCGGAATTGGACCGCTGCATGAAGCGGTATCACGATCTGGAAGGGCGGATCGAGACACTGGGCGGATACGCGATCGACCACCGCATTGATGCGATGCTGCACGGGCTGGGGCTGGGCGATGAATTATTCGAGGTGAAAGTCGGCTCATTGAGCGGGGGGCAGAAGGCGCGACTGGCGTTGGCGAAGTTGCTGCTGACCGAGCCGGACGTGCTGTTGCTGGACGAGCCGACCAACCATCTGGACATCGCGGGGCGACAGTGGCTGGAACAATTTTTGAAGGGCTATCGCGGCGCGGTGATGCTGGTGAGTCACGACCGCTGGCTGCTGGACGAGGTGGCGGACAAGATCGTGGAACTGGACCGGGGGAAGATCGTGGAATACCCCGGCAATTACCATGCGTATCGTGAGCAGCGCGCGCTGCGGATGCTGGAGCAGGGGCGGGTTTACGAAAAGCAGCAGGAATACATCAAGCAGCAGAAGCAGTTCATCAACAAGTATCGCGCGGGGCAACGGTCGAAACAGGCCCACGGGCGCGAGTTGCTGCTCAATCGGTTCATCGAAAACGAGACGATTGAGAATACGCACGAAGCGGGGGTGATGGGCTTCAAACTTCCGCCGGCCCCGCGCAGCGGCGATCAGGTGATCGTCGCGCACAACATTTCGGCGAAGTACGACGAGCGGACGCTGTTCGAGCAGGTGACGATGACGATTCAGCGAGGCCAGCGTATCGGCGTGATCGGTCCGAACGGCTGCGGGAAATCGACGCTGGTTCGGACGATGCTGGGCATGCGTGAAACCGACAGCGGCAAGGTGAAACTGGGGGCGAGCGTGTCGGTGGGCTATTACCATCAGACGCACGAGCATCTGCCGGAC
>JBAYVY010000169.1:0-7689 GCA_041674345.1 Phycisphaeraceae bacterium
CGTCACAGGCTCCACCAGCTCTTCCAGCGCCAAGTCCAGCCCCGGTTCAAGCACCTTCAGTGACTTGCGCCCGGCCCCCAACCGGCGAATGCGCCCGTCATTCATCGACTCGCCCGACGCCAGATCGCGTCGCCCCCGGTTGAGGGGGGGTGGGAGACAGGCCGGTCGCCCGCAACACCGCCTTGACTCCGCCGCGTCCCAGCGACTTCGCCTCCGTCGCCGCCCACAAACGCCGAGCACGCTCATGAAGCATTCCCTTCAGCGATAGAAACTCGCGGCGGATCGGGTCTTCGTCAATCATCCCCTTCATATCGGCCAAGCGCCACCCAATGCACTTTATTTACAGGCCCTAAGACCAACCGGGGCTTGTTCTCGCGGCTGCTGGCGGTTGGGCAATCACAGTCAGCGTACCTCCTCCAAAACTGATGCTCGACGAGTTGATAGGTCCGCCTGCCGAGTCAGCCATAGCGCCTGCGACCGTGTGCGGTTGTGTGCTGAGGAACAGCACGCCATCACCTGACGTACGCACTGCTTGATCCGCGACCGTACCCGAACCCACAATTCATCCGAATCCGCTTTCACCAGTTGAGTCATGGCTTCCCTGCCTTTCCGGGCCGTCCCTGGCCCCTTGAACTCAATAGTTTATACCTCCCCCGAAATTTTGGGCAGACCCGTCTGGCACATCCCTTTCTTCCCCGAAACCCTATAATCCCCGCATGAAACTCCTCCTCTTCGATATCGACGGAACCCTCCTGCTCACCCACGGCGCCTCCATGCGCGCCATGACCCGCGCCGGACAACTCTGCTTCGGCCCCGCCTTCTCCTTCGACCCCATCATCACCGCCGGCGGACTCGATCCCCTCCTCTACCAACAGGCCATGTCCCTCGCAAAACTCCCCGACGCCGACCGCCGTCACTCCCGCTTCCGCGATACCTACCTGCTTGAACTCCAACGCGAACTCGCCGCCTTCGTTCACGACATCACCGTCATGCCCGGCATCTCCGCCCTCCTCCACGACCTGCATCATCACCACGCCCATCACGCCCGCCTCGGCATCGTCTCCGGCAACTACCGCGCCGCCGCCGACATCAAACTCCACGCCGCCGACATCGACCCTTCCCTCTTCCCCATCACCGCCTTCGGCGACGACGGCCCCTCCCGCCCCGCGCTCGTCCAACACGCCATCGCACAACACGCCGCCCATCACGGCAACCACCTCCAACCCCGCGATGTCATCGTCATCGGCGACACCCCCCACGACATCGCCTGCGCCCACGCACACGGCTGCTTCGCCCTCGCCGTCGCCACAGGCCCCTACAACCTCGCCACGCTTCAATCCGCCGGCGCCGACCTCGCCCTCGAAAACCTCGCCGATCCCGCCCCGCTCCTTCAACTGCTGAACTGACCCTCACGCCACCCGCGAATTCGGGAATGACGAATGACGAAGCCCGAATGACGAATCAAATCCGAAGTCCGAAACTCGAAACGGTGGACCGCGACCACTTCGAGGGCGGTCACGGCTTTGTTTCGGATTTCGAGTTTCGAGTTGGATTCGTCATTCGAGTTTCGTCATTCCCACCCCTCACAATCCCATCATAAACTCAAACACCTTGTCCCCCCACCCCGGCAAACCTTCGTGCCCGAAGTCAGGGTAGATCACCATTTCCTTATCCGACGTGATTTTGTTGTAAGCCGCGAATTGCGTTGAAGGCGGACAAATGTTATCCATCAACCCGCACGCCAGCAGCACTTTGCCCGTGATTCGCCGCACCAAATACTGAACGTCGATGTAACCCAATCTTGTGAACCACTCCGCTTCATTCGTGTGCGTCGGGTCGAATTGACGGAAGAACGTCTTCAGTTCCTCATATGCGTTGATCGCCAGGTCCATCTCCCACACACGCCGGTAGTCGCACAAAAACGGGAACGTCGGCGCCGCCCGCCTGATACCCGGCTCCAGTGACGCGCACGCCAGCGTCAACCCCCCGCCCTGCGATCCGCCCAGCGCCCCCACTCGCCCGGCGTCCACCTCCGGCATGTTCATCACGATCCGCGCCAATTGCGCCGTATCCAGAAAAATATGCCTGAAAAGCATGTTGTCCGGCTTATCCGCCAGCCCGCGCACAATCTGCCCCCGGAAGGTGGTTCCCTTGACCCCGCCGACATCTTCGCTCAATCCGCCCTGCCCCCGGCAATCCAGCGCCGCCACCGAATAACCCATTCCCACATAGTTCAGCTTGTCATGCCAGTCGCCGCTGTTGCCCGAATATCCGTGAAAGATCACAACGGCCGGGTGCTTACCCGCGCTGTTTTTCGGTCGCAGGTATTTCGCATGAACCCGCGCCCCGCGCACACCCGTGAAATAAAGATGGAAACATTCCGCGCCAGTCACCTGAAACTCCGCCGGCACCAGTTCCACCTTCGCGTCCGTCTCGTGCATCTCCTTCAACGCACGCGCCCAGTACGCATCGTGGTCCGACGGACGCGGATTCAATCCCTGATACTCACGCAACTTCGCCAGCGGCATGTCAATCATCGGCATCGCGATTTCCTTCAAAAAAGGCCGGCTGCATCCATGAGCCGACCGTGGGTGTCATTCAAACATTCACTCCAACACTCAATGCTTGTGCAGCGTTTCATCCACCACGTGCTTCGATGCGATCGGGCTGAGCGACTGCCCGCGCATCGGCGAATCCTTGCGATACGCCACGCCCGCCGCGCACGGCGCGACGTACTTCACCGCGTTGCCCAGCACCTTTCGCACGTTCTTGTCATAGTAAATCGGGAACGTCTCGTGGCCCGGCCTGAAATAAAAGATTTTCCCCGCGCCGCGGTTGAACACACATCCCGACCGGAACACATCCCCGCCCTCGAACCAACTGACGAAAATCAGTTCGTCCGGTTGCGGAATGTCGAACGGCTCGCCGTACATCTCCACGTGTTCCAGTTCAAAATAGTCCTTCTCCAGACCCGCCGTGATCGGGTGCCCCTGCGCGATCACCCACAGCCGCTCCTTCTCCGCCGCCTCGCGCCAGTAAAGATGACATCCCGTGCCGAGCAACTTTTTGAACGGCTTGGAATAGTGCCCCGAATGCAGCACGATCAGCCCCATGCCCTGAAGCACTCGGGCCGCGACCTTTTCGACGATTTCATCTTTCACTTCCCCGTGGGCACAGTGGCCCCACCACGTCAGCACGTCGGTGTTCGCCAGCACTTCATCGGTCAAACCATGTTCCGGCTCATCCAGCGTCGCCGTCCGCACCACAACACTTCCGGGGGCGAGTTGTTCTTCGATCGCCTGTTTCATCACGACGTGCATGCCGTCGGGGTACATCTTGCGAACCGCCTCGATCTTTTTCTCGTGGCGAAATTCATGCCAGACGGTCACACGGATCGGCTTGTTCATGGCGTTCATCCTTACGGGTGGGCGGGTGCAGCGATTGTTGTACCATATCCCGCGCCATCAGCAACCCCCGCCCTGACACCCGAACTCAGGTGCTTGATTATTCGCCGGCGAAATTGTATAAACATGTCCGGTCTGTATGATGCCCCGCGGCATCACAGGGAATCCTCAATCTTTCCGTGAACGGACATCATGGCATCGCATCATCCATCCGACGACGGTCAGGGTGCGGTCGAAATGCGACCCGATCCCACCGAGCCGGCGCGCCGACCGCTGATCGTCGCCGCGAAGTTTCTGCCCGCGACGCTCGTGCTGGTGGTGGGCGTTCTCGGCGGCATCGGTTTGTTCACGTTCGGCTACGGCGACGGAGCGGCGTACCTGACCAACCATCCTGAATCCTGCGCCAATTGCCACGTCATGCGGGAATCGTACAACACCTGGCTGAACTCCGGGCATCGTCACGTCGCGGTGTGCAACGACTGCCATCTGCCGCATAATTTCGCGGGCAAGTGGATCACCAAAGGGGACAACGGATTTTTCCACTCGCTGGCGTTCACCACCGGCAACTTCCACGAGCCGATCCGGATCAAACCCCGCAATCGGCGAGTCACGCAAAACGCCTGTCTTTTCTGCCACAAGGACATGGTGAATCATATGCTGCCGGCCAAGCCCGGCGGCGACATGCTGATGTGCATTCAGTGTCACGGCGATGTGGGCCACGCCCAGAGATAAGCGGTTCTTTTTCAGTTCGTCACCCCAACAGAAAATCGTTTCGACAGGACACCCCCATGAACAACGATTCATCTTCCAACCCGTCCGCTCCGATGGCCTCCGGGAACCGGCCCCGTCGCTCCGCCGGTCGCAGGACGCTGTGGCTGGCGATGTTGCTGGCGATGGCGACGCTCGCCACGCTCGCCGTCACCGCCGTGCTCATCACGATGTTTGAGCACAAGCAGGAACAGCGAACCCCCTTTCAGCGCGTCGTTGAATTGAACGAGGTCAGCACCGACCCGGCTCCGTGGGGATTGAACTGGCCCCATCAATTCGATCAATACAAACTGACGGCGGGTGACCGGTTTTACGGCGGGTCCAGCGCGCTGCCGCCCAGCAAACTCGAACAATACCCCTGGCTCAAGCGGTTGTATGCCGGTTACGCGTTCAGCATCGACTACCGGCAGGCGCGAGGCCACGCCTACATGCTCTACGATCAGGTGGTGACCGAACGTGTCAATCAGCGACCGCAATCCGGCGCGTGTCTGCACTGTCACGGATCGAACACGGTGCTGTATCGCAAGGTGGGGCTGGAAGCGATGGGCAAGCCGTCCGATGAAAAATCGCTCGCCGCCGAGTTCAACATGCCCGCGGTCATCAAGGGCTTCGAGACGCTGAGCACCAAGCCGTACCACGAGGTGCTGGGGATGCTGACGCGGGTTCCCGACGGCACACCCGGCGCGAAAGAGGAAGTGTTCCCCGCGCCGCCGCTGGGCGGATTCAACGCCGCGCAACCACCGGCCCAGCGGATGAATCTGAGTGAGGCGCATCCGGTCAGTTGCATTGACTGCCACGATCCGAAAACAATGGCGGTGCGCGTCACCCGTCCGGGGTTTATGCGGGGCATCGCGGCGTTGGCGGCGGGAACCGAACCCGTGCCGCATTTACCGAGCATTGAACGATGGCGCAAATCGGATCGCAAGGAACCTTACGACCCCAACGTGCTGGCGGGCCGGCAGGAAATGCGCTCGTTCGCGTGCGGTCAGTGCCACGTCGAATACTACTGCGCCGACAAGATGACGCTCACCTTTCCCTGGGCCAACGGGTTGAAGATCGAACAGATCGAACAGTATTGGGAAGGGAAAAAGTTCCCGGACGGTTCATCGTTTTATGACTTCAAGCACGCGGAGACCGGCGCGAAACTTTACAAAGCGCAGCACCCGGAGTTTGAATTGTGGAGTCAGGGCGTTCATGCGCGGGCGGGCGTCAGTTGCGCCGACTGCCATATGCCGTACCAGCGCGTGGGGGCGATGAAACTGAGCAGCCACAACGTGCGAAGTCCGCTGGAAAACATCAACACATCGTGCCAGACCTGCCATCGCGTTTCGGAACAAGAGCTGCGCGAGCGGGTCGGAACGATTCAGAACCGGACGCTGGTGCTGATGGACCGCGCTGCCAAGGCGATGACGGACATGCTCGACGCGATCAACGAGGCGAAAGCCGCGGGCGTGAGCGAAGCGCGGCTGGCGCCGGTGCTGGCGTTGCAGACCAGGGCGATGTGGCGATTGGATTTCATCAGCAGCGAGAACTCTCGCGGGTTCCACGCCGATCAGGAATCGGCGAGAATCCTCGGAGAATCCATCGACTACAGCCGCCAGGCGCAAGCCGCCGCGATTCGCCTGCTCCAGTCGCCCGGCGGGGCCGATTCATCGGCCCCGGCATCCTCGGTGAAATGAAGCGCGCGGGGCCGCCGTGCTCCCAATGATTACGAGGGAAAAACGGGAAGCTCACATTTGAGACCTTTGAAAAACCCGCGATCCACCACGGTCTGTCGCCTAAGAAGGCGTCATCCCGTGCTTAAGGAGAGGTTTCTCAAAGGTCTCATTTTGGATACGTGGGATTCCGGGAGGCCGGGGAACCCGGACTTTCACCCCCGCAATGACTCAGGCCGGAAGTAAAGTGAAGAGATGCACCACTTTCCACTTCCGCCTTCCCACTTCCCACTTTCCTCAGAACCAGTACGTGATTTTCAAACTGACCGCGCCGTACTTGTCGGCGTATTGCTGATGATAGAACGTGTCGGTGAGGAAGGTGACGGCATAGTTCAACTCAACGCTGAACGGATCGTAGTGATAGGCGACGGCGGTGCCGAACTGGAACTCGGCAACCAAGGGGCGGGAATCGACGGTGTGTTCTTCGTGCTGAAAATCGGAACCATCAAGGAAGTGATCGTACTGAACGGCGCGGCCGGTGGCGCGGCCGAAGACATAAAAACTGAGGCCCTGTTGCTGGGGACCGGCGAGGGCTTCGCCGGAGGCCAGATCGGCGAGGCGCGCGGGGCCGAAGTCGTTGGGCATGTTCCAGCCGAGACGGAGGACGCCGCCGGCGTCGGCGTAGCGTTGGACGGTGCCGAGGGAGAGGGAGACGGCGGGGATGAGTTCGACACGTAAATTACCGGTCAGCCGATCAAAGAATGTTTGCTCGCTGTATGCCATGTCATAGATGAGTTGATCGGTGCGGGTCGGATCATGGCCGAGCAAATTAAGCCGCCATTTTTTGCGGTAGGTCAGTTGGAAGGTGGGTTCGTCGCCGAGTTGATGTCGCCAGCCGTTGGGCCGGTCGGCGTTGACCCATTCGTGGATGGATTTCTGGATGGGTTCGGCGAGGGAGGACTCGCCGATGGTGCCGATGTCGAGTTGGATGTGATCAAGCGTGGTGCGATGTTCGTCGGCGCGTTGCCAGTATCCGCCGAGATAGAGATAGCCGGCGTAGGGCGCGTCGTTGGTGATGATGGATTTGGGCCCGAGATTTTCGGGACTGAACATGAGCTGGCCGAGGGTGAAGCCGATCGCGGTGTCGGGTTCATCAAGGGGCCAGGTGATATGGATGGCGGTGCCGTTGGTGTAGTGGCGGTCGGACGGCTCGATGCGGTTGAGCGGGGTCGAATCATTTTCCCAGAAAAGCGTGAACCTGAACGGATGAGGTTGCGGCGACTGTCGCGGCTGCGGCTGCGACGGTGAGGGAGCCGCGACATCCTCGGCGGGCGCGACGGCGACGCACAACCCAACCCACCCGGCGACGAACACGGCTGCGAGAACAAACCTCTTCATGGCGTGACCCCTTTGCGAAAAATAAATCGCCGGTAGTTTAGCAGAGTCGCAATCCGCAGGCGATTGCGAAGTGGATGTCTGCACATATATCACATCGAGGGTAGCCGGATTCAGATCGGAGTAATTGGCTGATACGGCTGGGGCCTCCCAATCTTCATCAATGAGGTCATTGGCGATATTGATTTCAGGTAACCGTTCACGGGGTCAAAAAGCATGGATTCTGCTTCAAAACGGCGGTAAGACGAGCCAATGTTCGACCATTTTTCGACAAACATTCGTTTTTGGCTCAAAAACGGCGATCACCCGTGAACGGTTACGATTTCAGGATCAAAGCCGGGCAAGGGTGCATGACAGTTTTCGCGGGGGGATAGCCGACAAGATGTAGTGGCGGGTCGCTACGGACGGCGATCCGACGGCAGCCAACGAGCAAGGAGGTTCCATCATGGCGGCACGGACGACACGAC
>JBAYVY010000170.1:0-7659 GCA_041674345.1 Phycisphaeraceae bacterium
CTGGCCGAGCGGGGCGATGCCAAGACGCAGTTCCTCGTCGGCATGCTCCACGAAAACGGCCAGGGCGTTCCGCGGGACTACGCACAGGCCGCCCACTGGTATCGCCTGTCCGCCGATCAGGGCTACGACATGGCGCGGAACAACCTCGGCTCGCTCTACCAGGCCGGTCTGGGCGTCGAAAAAGACCCGGCGCAAGCCGTTCATTACTATCAGCTCGCCGCCGATCAGGGCTACGCCTCGGCGCAAAACAACCTGGGCATCATGTACCTGTTCGGCCTGTCGGTGCCGCGGGATTACGACATCGCCCGCAAGTGGGTCGGCAAAGCCGCCCGTCAGGGCAACGCCAACGCGCAATATCTGTTCGGCGCGATGTATTACGACGGCAAAGGCGTTGAGAAAGACACCACCGAAGCGGTGCATTGGTATCGCAAGTCCGCCGATCAGGGCTTCGCGCAGGCACAATACGCGCTGGGCGTGATGTACGATCAGAACCTCGCCGGTCTGTCATCGGACATGCGGGCGGGGATCTGGTATCAGCGGGCGGCGGATCAGGGCTATCTGCCGGCGCAACATGCGTTGGCGGTGATGTACGAGACCGGCCGGGGCGTCAAGCAGGATTTCGCGCAGGCGCTGACGTGGTATCAGCGGGCCGCGGAGCAGGGGTATGCCTCGTCGCAGAACAACCTGGGCCTGATGTATCGTGAAGGCCGGGGCGTCGAGCCGGATTTCGCGCAGGCGTTGGAGTGGTTCACCAAGGCGGCGGATCAAAACCTCGCCGAGTCGCAATACGCGATCGGCTGGATGCACTACCGGGGCCAGGGCGTCGTCGCCGACCCCGCGCAAGCCGCCAAGTGGATCGCGATGGCCGCCGATCAGGGCTTGGCCGTCGCGCAGGCGTCGCTGGGCGTCATGTATCTGCGGGGGCGGGGCGTCGAGCAAAGCGATGCGCAGGCCGCCAGGTGGTTCGCGCTCGCCGCCGACAAGGGGGTGCCCTCGGCGCAAAACCAGCTCGGCGCCATGTACGAACACGGGCGTGGCGTCACGCAAGACCCCACCCTCGCCTGCAAGTGGTACAACATCGCCGCCTCGCAGGGCAACAGCACCGCGCGCGAACGCATGGAAAAACTCGCCGCCGGTCTGACCCCCGAGCAACTGGCCGACGCACGCCGACAGGCACAGACCTGGCTCGATCAACACCAGCCCGGCTCCCCCGCCTACGCCGGCGTCCCCATCGGCGAATAACATGCCTCGAACTGCCGCTTGCGGCTTAGCATTCCCCCATACCAACCATCCGCCTCCGCTTCCGCCCCCCCGCCACCCCCAGCAACACAGGTCCCCCCAACCACAACACATACCCGATGTGTATCCCGCCCAATAATCCGCTGTCACCCAGCGCCAGCAACGCATAAGCCATCAGCCCCACCGTCACAATGCAAAACCCCATCAGCACCCGCGGCCACCACCACGTCACCCAACTCATGACGAACAACCCGTTCGCCGCCGTGCCGATCGCACACGCCCGCACATAATCATCCTTTGAAAACCCGTAGATCAGCGACAGCGTATCCTTCGCCGCCATCGCCGCCGCCTCATACCCCAGCGGCCAGTCCACCCCCACCTTCAACGCCGGCACCACCAACCCCGCCGCGAAACTCAAAAACGCAAGCTGCGCCAAGTCCCCAGGCGTTCGCGCCCGCCACCAACCCGCCAACCCCATCATCAAACTTCGCTCAGCCATCCATCGCATCTTCCCAACACCTCCCTCATCAGGCAAGCCGTCGCTTTTCATAAAAACGCACGCCCAATCACCCCGTTTCGACATCCCCCATTCGCCGTCGGCGCACCAACCCATCGCCCCCCGCGTTTAGCGGATGGCGTCAGCCCCCCCGTGTTTAGCGGATGGCGTCAGCCCCCCGCGTTTAGCGGGTGGCACGAAGTGCCTCACGCCCCCGGAAGTAACGAATGTCGGATGTCCAATGATGAATGTCGAATGATGAATGGAGATCATCTCCACCGACCGCAGCGCCGGGCGGTTTCGTACATGCCACGACGTTGGCGGTCTGGGAATGGTCCTGGAGGGCGTGGATCGGGGCGAAGTTCATCGGCGCGACCGGCCGGTGACGTTCGAGGTGGCGCATGACGGGCGACACCGCCTGGCGGGCGGGGCGTTTCGCCGGGACAGGCCGATCCCCGGACTCTCGGGTGTCGGACAGGGTTGGTTACAGACCGACGCGGCACTGGAGCATCTGCTGGAATACATCGTGCATCTGTTCGACCGGGGCCGGACGCCGCGGTGGCTGGCGCGGCAACTGGGTCGGCAACTGTTGTGCGAACTGGTTGAAAGCGGGCGGACCAGCAAGGTTCACGGGCACAACGTCCCGCCGCGGGTCGAACAGGTGACGCGATTCATCGCTTCGCATGTTGACCAGCCGCTGTCGCTCCGCGAACTGGTGGGGTTCACGCAACTGAGTCCGGCCACCGTGTGGCGGCTGTTCCGCGAACACCTGAACACGACGACGGTAAGGTGGATCAGAAACGTGAAAATGGAACGCGCCAAGACGTTGCTGCGAACCCGCCGCCTGTCGGTGGCGCGGATCGGCGAACTGGTGGGCATGGACGATCCGTTTTATTTTTCCAAAGGTTTCAAAGCGCGGACCGACCGCTCGCCGACGCAATACCGACAACGGGCGGGTTGGATTTAGACCGCCCCGCGGTCATGGCGCCGGGGTGTAGTCCAGTTCGTAGTAGATCGCGTGGGTTTGGGCGCTGTCGAGGGTGATTTTGCCATCGACGGGGGCGAGGGTTTGTCCGGTGCGTTTGCCGTCGTGATCCAGCACGTGAATCGTGGGCGAACCGGCGCGTTTGAGGGTCAGTTCGAGGCGGACGGGTTCGACGAGCAGCGGCGGGCCGCCGCGTTCGATGAGGTTTCCGGCGATCATTTTCATGCCGGTGTTGCGGACGCGGCCGATCGCGGTAATCAGCACGTGCGGGTCCGATGCGATGGCGGCGCTCGCATCGGCGTCAAGCGCGGTGACGTAGATCGCGGCAAAGGGCGTCCGGGACGTGATGATGACATCGTTGAGGTCGAAGGTTTTTCCGTCCGTGAAACCGACCACGGCCTGCGTGCCGGGGGTGTTGATGGTGATGTACCCATCCCGCGGCGAACGACCGGCCTGCCAGGCGAGTCGTCCGTCGGCGGAACGGACCAGGCCGTCGTGGATGTAGTCGGTGAGTTGGACGGCGGTGGTCGGCTCATCGGCGGGTGTGAAGGCGACGACGCCTTTGCCGATGGCGAGCGTGGCGACGGGGAGGGTGTCGGACGAGAACTGCTTGACATCGTGGCTTTGCCGGATGCGATCATCGAAGCCGATTTTGCCGTCGAACAGCGAGGGCACGTGGACGTTGCGTGTGAAGGTGAATTGCGATTCTTTGACATCGCCGCGGTGTACCTGGCGCGCGACGGCGGGGAATACGCCGATGATCTGCGGCACGACGACGTCCCAGGTTTCCTTCAATTCGCGGCGGAACTGGCCGTCGTCGCCGTTCTGGAAGATGTGGGAAGCGTCCCAGCCGTTGAGTCCCATGCCGTAGGCGCCGAGGATGGCGGGGCCTTCGATGGCGAACTCGTTGGGGAAGGTGGAAATCCATTCGGAGAGCATGAAGGGTCGGTCGGCGACTTGCTCCATGCCGGAGCTGAGCATTCCGTCGCCGGGGTCGGCGAGCATGGAGGCGGTGCCGCCGAAGTAGTTGTGACGGTCGATGATGCCGACGCGATAGTCGGAGTGGAGATTGAGGAAGTGGCTGAACGCCCGCCCGGCCTGCCAGTTGGAGCCGAGAATCTCGCCGGGGTATCCGGCGGCGCGAACGGCTTGCACAAAACGGTCGTAAAAGGCGTTCTGCTGATCGTACATGAAGCGCAGGGTGTCGAGCAGGCGTTGCTTGCGGGGTTTCATTTCCTTGTCGAGATGATCGGGATCGAAGAACCAGGGATTGCCCACGGGATAGATTTCGCCCTTGTCCCAGCCCTCGTCGCCCATCTGTTCGGACCCGAAGCAGCCGATGGAGCCGGGGCCCCACGCGGCGAGCAGCGACTTCTCATCGCCGTACTTGTTTTTCAGCCATGTGAAGAACGCCTGGCCGGCGCGCTGTTTGATCGCGGGCGCCTGCTGCAACGCTTTGAGTGTCGTGTAGAAATAGATGCTGTTTTCGTTGACGATTTCGATGCAGAACAGCGCCGGATCGTCGGCGTATCGCATGTTGCTGTACGGATTGGTGTGATTCAGCAGGTTGACGATCTGCGCGATTTGAAGGTCTTGCAATTCGGTGGAAAACCAGAGCGCGCCCTGCGACGTGTCGCGCCAGCCGTCCCGACCGGCTTTGAATTGATCGGCGAAGGGAATCTTCGCCGCGTCGTCCGATCCGATGCGCACGCGACCGAAGTTCGCCGACAGTTCGGTGTAGATGCCGCGCTGTTTGAATTGGTGGACCAGATAATCCATGTTGTCCAGCGACTTGGGGTCGTACTCGGCGAAGCTGTTTTTGCTCAGCGCGCCCGACCAGCCCGGACCGTCGGCGAACTTGTGGAATCGCACGCTGTTGATGCCGTACCGCGCGTAGAACTTCGCCTGTCGCTCGGCCAGTTCGTGCGACGCAGCGCAGTGGCCGAAGCAGCAGTTGACGCCCCAGAACCGGATCGGCTTGTCGTTGTAAATCAGTTGCCCGCCCCGGCGGGTCACGCGCCCGTGTTTGCCGGCCGGCGCGTCCAGCCAGCGGCTCATGTCGATCGCGCCGGGCGCGTCATCGGTCGATGCGCCGGCGCCCCCGGTGCCCTTCCACTCGAACCACTGATCCCAGTTGTCGGGCATCGGCACGTCCCCCGTCGTCAGATGGACGGCGGCGTCATCGGGCAGTTCCACCGTCAGCGACACACGCTTTTCCTCGCCCGCCGCCAGATGCCGGGAAGCCAGCATGATCCGCGCTTCGCCGTCCTGCCCGACATCGGTCGGCTCGGCAAAGGCGAGGGCGAATGTTTTGCCGGCGGCGTCGCGCAGTTCCAATCGCCGCAGCGCCGGCGACAGCGTGCCGCGACCGAAGGGGGTGTTCACCGTCTTTTCGCCCGATGCGTCATGGATCGTCGCCCGTCCCTCGCCGCGCAACATCTCGCCGAGCCGGACGGCGAACACCACCCCGGTCAGATCGGTGTCCTGCGACACGCTGAACGTCACATCGACTTTCATTTGGCGCACGCCGTCGGGGCTGACCGTCACGGTGCAATTCATCGGCACATCCGTGCCGCCCATTTTCCCGGTGAACGTCGCCCGGACCCCCTGATCCATCGGTTTGAATTCGCCGCTCAATCCGCTCCACTTCCAGTTCGGCCCCCAAACGCTCGGCGACAACTCCAACAGCGGCTTGCCGTCGGACGACAACACCTTCACCGACACGCCCTGCGTGAACACGATCAGCGTCTGCGCCTGGGCTTCGACACATAACACGGCCACCATCAGACACACTGCGGCGAAAATACGACTCATCACGAAAACTCCTTTGCGAACTTGCGAATGACGTTTGACAGCCGGCCATTCTGTTGGCCGGTTCCGGGTTCCGGGGGAAACCGGCGATCAGAATCGCCGGCTATGACCTTGCCGCAGGACTAATCGGTTTTTTTCACCACGAACACGCCGGCGTCCATTGCGGGGCGCAAACTCAGACCAAGCCCCCAGTCGGTGTTGGGGACGTTCTGCACATGACCGTCCAGAAAGGCCAGGTTGGTGCTGTTGTTGGGATGGCGAATCATATGGTTATACATACACTGAGGCGTGTCCCAAGCGTGCCATGGATCGCTGCCGCCTTCGAGGAAGGCATAGAAATTATTGCTTCCACCGGGGTTGAAACGTTCGATGTTACTGTCCAGAAACGACAGCATCCGCGAGGGAGAGCGCGCACTGGTAATCTTCCACCGGGGGGATTCCACTCGTTGCTTCCGGGCAGATAACACGGATAAATGGAATAGTTCTCCGCATAGCTGACAATGTAGCCGGGGCCGCTGATGGGCTTGGGCAAACTCTCGGGACAGAGCCAGAGCGAGTGGGTGCTCTGCACCCTTCCCCAGACCTGTCTCTCGTTGTACGCCGAGCCATACTGTGGATCGGTGTACTGGCCCAGAAAGATGCTGTCGGAGGAAGAGGCGTCCCAGAAATTCGGGTAGCCGGGCGGCCCGTCCGTACCGCCGGTGGGACTCCTCCTCCACCACGCGGGCGCAACGTAGCCGTTGTTATCCACCCCATAGACAGACGATGCCAGACCGATCTGATGCAGGTTCGTCATGCACACCACCGACCGGGCCGAGGCACGCGCCTTGTTCAGCGACGGCAACAAAACGGCGATCAGCAGCGCGATGATCGCCACCACGACCAAAAGTTCCACCAGGGTAAAGGCGGAGCGGATTGTCGATTGCCGACCCCCGGAATAGCCGATTGCCGATTGACAGGCAACCGTCTGCCCCAATCGGCAATCGGCAATCAACAATCGGCAATTCGATAATTGATTCGTCATTCGTCATTCCACACCGAACGCGCCTCCGCCGCTTGCGGCTTCGCGAAGCCGCAAGCGGCGAACCGGCGGCGGAGGAGGAAAAATCATTTATGGCGGCGCGACCGCATCATCAGCCCGCCAACCCCCGGAATAGCCAGCAGGCCCAGCGTGGCCGGTTCGGGGATGGGGACGATCTGGATGCCGGCCACGCTGTTGGTCCAGTCCTGGCCCAGATCGGTCAGCTTCAGCGTGTCGGCGGTCAGGCCGGTGATTTTCAGGTAGTTCCCCGTGCCACCGCTGCCGTTGCTCTGCACGTAGCCGTTGCCGGTGAACGGAATCGACGTGATGGTGTAGGTTCCGAAAGCGACGGGGTTGTTGTCCTGATAAACGTTCAGCGTGTTCAACAGATTGACGGTGCTGGTGCCGTCCCTGGGCGTGTAGTACACGTACAGGTCGTAGGAGACGCTGCCGGTGAAGGCATGGACGCTGTTGAGCACGATGGTGCCGAGGTTGTTTCGGGTCTGGAGCCCCCCCTGCATCAGGTGCCGATCTCCCGCAGTTCCGCCGGAGATGGAAGCGACTCCCCATGCCGACCATGGCGCCGACGCATTGCCGCCGGGGTATCCGCCGGTGATCGAGTAGGTGATTGCCGGATAAGCCGCGCCGTTGCTGTCGATCAGACTGATGCCCGAGGTGGAGTTGGAAAACGAGACATGTCCCGCACCATCATCCGTCGCATCGGTTGCGGGAGTCGGGCCGGGCAGCATGGCGTTGTTCCAATTCTGCTGCGTCACCGCCCCGGCGGTTTCGGCGGGGGCAACGGTCGCGCCGCGGCGATCGGGGTAAGCGTTGAAGTTGATTCCCAGCATCACGTCCGCCTGGGCCGGCGTTCCACCATTGCCCAACAGGCACATCACAGCCATCAGCGAACCAGCAACGCTACGGATTGGAAATCGCTTCATCTCGGAATCCTCTCAGGAAAGTGGTGAAAAAGTTTCGTGCTTAACCTGAGTTTTGTTTAAGAGGCGAGGCAATGGGGGAAGTCCACGTCGGGATCGAGCCGCAGCGAGGGTTTCCTGGGTTGCTTGGCATATGCGATCAGTCCGGCCAGCAGATGCACGAAAA
>JBAYVY010000171.1:0-7648 GCA_041674345.1 Phycisphaeraceae bacterium
AGCCCCGGCCCCGGAAGTTCAGCCCCCGAAAGTAACCCCGCCCCTGGAAGTTCAGTCCCCGCCAAGCCGGGGCAGAGCGAGTCTTCTATTCCGGGGGCGAGCGCCGCCCCGGGTTCTTCCACCCTTGACAACGCCACCCGACCCCCGCCCTCCGACGTGGTCAATGCCGAAGTCATCATCGACTACCATGTCAGCGATGTCCTGGCCTACCTGCGGCAGGCGCGCGATCCCGAACGCCGGCTCAAAGAGATCGGCAACCTCGAAGTCACCCGCTACCTGTTCCGCAACGACATCGACGCATGGATCGGCGCCGACCGCGCCCAGATGAGCGGCGACCTGCATCAGCGCATCCAGCAGGCCACCGATGCCGCGAAACTCGGACTGAAAATCGTCAACATTTCCATCGCCTCCATCCACCCGCCCCAGCCGGTCGCCGACGCCTTCCAGGATGTCATCAACGCCGAACTGGAGCGGCAGACCACAGTGGAAAAAGCGCATCGCGACGCGATCGGCAAACTCGTCGCCACCACCGGCTCCACCGAACAGGCCAGGCGCATCGTCGCCGAGATCGACGCACTGGAACATCTGCGCGCCGCCGGCGCCGCCGCCGCGGACAAAATCGCCGCGCAGGAATCAAAGATCGAACAACTGCTCCGACAGACGCGCGGAGCCGCTTCGCAGCAACTGGCCGAGGCGCGCGCCGATCGCTGGCAGGTCGAAAACAGCGCCCGGGCGCAGGCGCTGCTCTATCAGCCCCAGCTTTTCGCCTACAAAATCGCCCCCAATGTCTATCGCATGAGAAGCTATCTCCAGGCGATGACCGAAGGCATGGCCGACGCCCGCAAGTTCGTCATCCTCGCCGACCGCAAAAACCTCGTCACCCGCTTCGACCTCAAGGAACTCGACACCGGCTTCCAAAACCTCAACCTCAACGCGAAGGAATAACCCAAGAGGGGCTGTGCGGTTTGCGCGTCGCGGTTTGCGGAAGACCCCGCATCCCGCATCCCGCATCCCGCACAGCGCACAAAGCCATGAAAAACCTCGCCACCGTCATCGTCGGATTGCTGACCATCGCCTTTCTCCTGGCGTATCTGGTCACCTTCCAGGTCAACTACAACCAGGTTGTCGTGGTCGATACCTTCGGACGCGCCGACGCCGATTCGGTTTACAGCGGTCGCGCCGCTCACGGCGCGCTGGGTAATCTCCATCTCAAATGGCCCGCGCCCGTCCAGAACGTCACACGTTACGACGCCCGTGTGCAAATCCTGGAAACCCAGCCCGAACAGACCCAGACCCTCGACAAATACGCCATCGTCCCCTCGCTCTACGTGGCGTGGCGCATCGACGACGCATTGAAGTTCCACAAGCAGGTGCGAGGTGACGTGCGCGAGGCCGAGCAGCAGATCACCGCCCGCCTTCGCAATGCGCAGACGGAAATCGCCCGCTACGCCTTCGATCAACTGACCAACGCCGATCCGCGAAAACTCAAACTCGCCGACGCCGAACAATCCATCCGCCAGAACGTGCAGCGGTCGCTGCGCCAGCCGGTGGACTACGGCATCACGATCGAAGAGGTCGGCATCAAACGCCTGGTGCTGCCGGAACAGGTGGTGGAAAAAGTGTTCGCCCAGATGCGAAGCCATCGTGAAACCCTGGCCGAGGGCACCAAGCGTCAGGGTGAGTCGCAGGCGGTGTCGATCCGCACCGAGGCCGAGACCGCGAGCAAGCGCATTTTGGATTTCGCCTCCGTTCGCGCCGCCGAGGTCCGCGCCGAGGGCGAGCAGGCCGCCGCGGATGTGTACCAGCAGTTCAAGCAAGACCCCGACTTCGCCATTTTCCAGCGGAAACTGGACGCGCTGCGTGAAATGCTCAAAAACCAGGCCACGATCCTCGCCGACCCCCGCATGGTCCCCTTCGACGAGTTCGCCCGCCAACAAAAGAATGAAGGTAATCCACCAGCCACGAAATAAGAACATTCGCCACCAAGCCCCGGCATGGCCGTCTTCGGCCTTGCCGGGGATCATGCCACGATCTTCACGGCTGACACCAACGCTATGACACACGATCACGAACATCACGACCACGAACGCGATCACGACCACGATCACGAACATGAACATCATCACGATCACGATGATCCGTTCCACGTCCATGCCGACGCGCCGCTGAACGTCGATGAACTGGACCCGGCCAACCGTTCGCTCGCCGAGGCGCTGCGGATCAGCTTCGGCCTGCTCAAAACCGTGGTGCTGGTGCTGGTCGTCGGTTTCCTCCTCGTCGGCTCCTATCGCAAAATCGAAGAAGGACAGGTCGGCCTGCGCACCCGCTTCGGCGCGATTCAGGGCAAGTGGGTCGGTGAAGGCGAAACCCGGCACTTCGTCCCCGATGTCCTCAACCCCGGCGCACATTTCGCCTGGCCTGAACCCATTGAAACCGTCGTCATCGTGCCCACCATGACCAAAACCGTCGTCATCGACCGCGACTCATGGATGGATATGCGGGGCAACATCCACGAGGACACCGGCTTCTGGTTCCAGCCCAACCCGCGCGACGCCGGCAAAGCGCTCACCGAACAAACCCCCCAGCCCGGCGGACTCCAGCCCGGACGCGACGGCTCGCTCATCACCGCCGACAAAAACATCGTCCACGGCCAGTGGAAAGCCAACTACCGCATCAAGCCCACCGACGCGCCCCGCTTCGTGCTCGCCCTCGGGGCCGGCGACATCCAGCAATCGCTGCGGAACGCCGCCTCCGCCGTGCGACTCGCCTGCGAACAAGCCATCGTCCAGGTCGTCGCGCAACTGCCCGCCGATGTCATCGTCCAGGGCAACAGCGATGTCGAACAGATCAGAAAGCTGGCGCAAAAATCACTCGACGCCATGAACTGCGGCATTACCATCGACGGTGTGCAACTGGTCAGCTCCACCCCGCCGCTTTCGGTTCTCCCGGCGTTCAACGAAGTCAACCAGGCGCAGACCGCCCGCCAGCAGGCGATCAACGAAGCCCGCCGCGACGCCGAGAAAGCCCTCACCGTCGCCGCCGGCCGGGCCTATATCGCGCTTGTGCCACTGCTCGATTACTACGAACAGGCGCGACGGGAAAACGACAAGCCCCGCATCGCCCGCGGATGGAAGGCGATCAACGCCCTGTTCAGCCGCCAGTCCGTCGCCGTCGCGCTGGCCGACCTTCAGGGCGACGATCATTTCGATCAACAGACGCTCGACCAACTGCGTACCGCCGCGGGCGATGTGGTGATCGGCGGAACCGTCGATGACCGCATCCGCTCCGCCGAGAGCGACAAGACCAACATCCGCTCCGCCGTCCAGGCCCAGGCCAACGCCTTTCTCAGCTACTACAATCGTTATGCCGCCAGGCAGCCCGACGGTTCGGTGAAGATCGACCACACGCTTCGCCGCATCATCATCGAGCGGTTGTGGCAGGACACGATGCAGGCGATCTTCTCCGGCAAGGACATCGAGACGATCATCCTCCCGCCGAACGATGATGACCAGTTGTACCTGGAAATCGGCCGAAACCCCCAGCTTCGCCGCCTCCGCGAAGAAGCGAAACTCAAACAGAACATCGAATCACAGAAGAATGCTTCACAATCCCCGTAAGTTTCAGGAACGGTTTTTATCACAGAAGGCACGGAGCCGCAAAGACGCAAAGGAAACAAAAAAATCAGGAAAGTGAATTCCCTCTGAACTTTTTCAAAAATCAAAAAGAGATTTCAACACAGAGCGCGCAGAGAGGGATTTTTAATGTGTTTTTCCCGATTCTTAACTCTGTGAATTCTGTGCCCTGTGTTGAAATCGTATTTTGCAAAAGTTCAGTTCCATCAGATTTTTCTTCTTTGTGCCTTTGTGACTTTGCGCCCTCTGTGAAAAGTGTTGAAATAGTCCCCAAACGATCGCGTTGAAACTATGGTCGCCAACCTCACCCAACCCATCATCGAAGTGCGCGGCCTGAGCAAGGTCTTCAAAGATTTCTGGCTGCGCCCGCGCGTCACCGCCGTCGATCAACTCGACCTGACCGTGGAGCCGCACCAAATCTTCGGACTGCTCGGACCCAACGGGTCGGGCAAAAGCACGACCATCAAGATCATTCTCGGCCTGCTGTTCGCCACCCGGGGCCGGGTCGCGGTGTTCGGCAAACTGCCCAGCGATGTCGCCATCAAAAAACGCATCGGCTACCTGCCCGAGGAGTCATACCTGTATCGCTTTTTGAACGCACGGGAAACGCTGGATTACTACGGACGGCTGTTCCATCAGGATCGTCACACGCGCAACAAACGCATCGACATGTTGCTGGAGATGGTGGGATTGGAAGCGGTGCAGCGCCGGCCGGTGGGTGAGTATTCCAAGGGCATGCAACGCCGGATCGGACTGGCGCAGGCGCTGATTAACGACCCGGATTTGTTGATACTCGACGAGCCGACCACCGGGCTGGACCCCATCGGTACGCGGCAGATCAAAGATTTGATTTTACATTTGAAAGATCGCGGCAAAACGGTGATTTTGTCCAGTCACCTTCTGGCGGATGTGGAAGATGTATGCAACCGCGCGGTGATTCTGTACGGCGGCAGGAAACGGGCCGAGGGAACCATCGACGAACTGCTCACCGTCGAAGGCACGAACCTCATTGAGACCGACGTGCTGAAGGCATCGACAATCGCGCGCATCGAGCGGGTGATCGAGGAGGAGGAGGAGGGCAAGGCGATTCGCCGGGTCGATGTGCCGCGGCAGAAGTTGGAGACGCTGTTTCTGAACATCGTGCATCAGGCGCAACAGGAAGGACTGGCGACCAGCGGCGCGCGGGCCGGCGGGCCGGTGGCGGAGTTCTTGTCGCGCGACGCCCATTTGCCGGAGAACGTCAACGGGGCGGCGTTGATCGACCAACTGACGCAACCCCCGGAAGTGAAGAAGGCGGAACCCGTCGCGGTCAAGGAAAAGGAAAGCACGGTGTTGAAGGATTTGATTCGGGAAGAAGCGGAGCGCTCGGCTCCTTCCTCCCCGCCCCCGGAAACTGAAAAACGGAAACAGCCGGAAGTGGATCGCGGCGTGATTGATGATTTGTTGGGCGGCAAACAGTCGTGAAGCGCAGGAACAAAACAACCTGGTATCGCATTCGATGGGTTCAGCGATTGCTGACGATCATCGCGCTGGTGTTGACGCTCGTCGTCGCACAGGGGGTTGTGGTGGCGGGATGGTTGGCCGGTTGGCCGACGCTGCTGCGATGGATGGGTTTGTCGGGTAATGTGTTGCGGATCACGGCGATATTTCTGGCTGGTTACTGGGTGATCGAATGGATTTTGCGGGGGCGCGGTTCGGTGCTGGGCGTGGCGCACACGGTGTATCGTGAAGCGATGCGGATGAAGGTGGCGGTGGTGTTCGTGGTGTTGGAGATCGCGGCGGTCGGGGGGTTGCCGTTTTTCGTCGGGCTGGGTCAGCCGCTCCAGTATCGGGTGCAGCAGTTTCTGGCGTACTCGCTGGGGATCACGACGTTGCTGCTGGCGCTGATGACGATCTTCGTGAGTTGCGCGACGCTGAGCGGGGAAATCGAGCAGAAGCAGATTTTCACGGTGATGACCAAGCCGATCCACCGGGGCAAGTACCTGTTCGGCAAGTGGCTGGGGATCGTGCTGCTGGATGGGTTGCTGCTGGCGGTGGCGGGGCTGGCGATCTGGGGGATGACGACGTTTTACATGACGCGGCTTCCGGCGAGGGACGCGATGGATCGGCTGTCGCTGGAGGAACAGGTATTGACCGCGCGGATCGCGGCGAACCCCCAGCCGATCGAGCCGGTGCAAAAACAGATCGGCGAGGAAGTGAACAAGCGGCTGGAGCGGATGAAGGAACAGGGTGATGCGTACATGGCGGCCCGCGGTGGCGAGGACGTGGTGCGGCATGAAATCGAACAACAGGTGATGACGGAATGGCGCTCGCTGGGGCCGTGGGGTCAAAGCGACGCGCGACGTGACTTTTTGTTTGTGAACATGGCGGCGGCGAAAAAGTACGGGCGGAGCGTGCAACTGGAATATAACATTCGCGCCAGCGGGCAGACCGCCGATCAGCAGACGCGACTGGGCTGGCTGGTGAACGGTCGGCCTTACGACAACCCGCAGCAAGTGCCGCTGAATATCAAGCAAACGCTGGTGATATCCGTGGAAGCGATCGGGGATGACGGTCGGTTGGTGTTGACGGCGGTGAACCTGAATCCGGGCGCTTCTTTGAGCTTTCCGGCGAAGGATGGAATCGCGTTGATGTATAAGGTGGACAATTTCACGCCGAACTTCTTTAGAGGCGTGATGATGATCTGGGTGAAACTGGCGTTTCTGGCGGCGATGGGATTGGCGGCGGGGACGTTTCTGGGATTTCCGGTGGCGGTGCTGGCGGCGTTGCTGGTGTTCGTGGGGGCGAGCGGGAGCGGGTTTGTGATGGATGCGTTGAAGTATTACGGCAAGGGGGCGGGCGATACGCCGGGCGTGCTGGATTATCTGATTAAAGTGGTGGCGTACACGTTCACGATGCCGCTGTCGCAGTTTGGCCGGTATTCCCCGACGCAATCGCTGGTGGGGGGGCTGTATATCAGTTGGAGCGCGATCGCGTCGTGCGTGTTGTGGATCGGTGTGGTGTGGACGGGATTGACGGGGCTGATCGGATGGATGATTTTCAGGGCGCGGGAATTGGCGCGGGTGCAGGTTTGAAAGGAAGGTGTGATTTGTGAATTGGGATTTGCGATTTAACGTCTGATCCCGGCCAAGCCGAAGACGGCATGGCCGGGCTTGTAAATCACAAATCACAAATCCAAAATCACCCATCAACATGATGAGTCGCAACACGATGATTATTTTGCTGGCGTTGGTGACGGCGGGCGCGTCGCTGGGGTTGGGGGGCGCGCTGATGAGGCCGATCAATGAGCAGCGTGAGGATTTGCAGTTGACGTTCAATCCGCAGGTGACGGAGAACCTGCCGGCGACGGAGGCGGTGTTATACACATCGCTGGGTTGCTTCCGGGGGTTGATCGCGAACATGTTGTGGATGCGTGCGAACACGCTGAAGGAGAACGGGCAGTTTTACGAAGCGATGGAGTTAAGCGATCTGATATCGCGGTTGCAGCCGCGGTTTCCGCAGGTGTGGATATTCAATTCGTGGAACATGGCGTACAACATTTCGGTGGCGACGCACACGGCCCGTGAGCGATGGATGTGGGTGAACGCGGGGGTGGAGTTGCTGCGTGATCGGGGGATACCGATGAACCCGACGAGTCCGGGTTTGTACCGGCAGTTGTCGTGGATTTATCTGCACAAGATCGGCCAATACAGCGACGACATGCACTGGTATTACAAACAGCGGTTGGCGCTGGAGTGGCAGGAACTGCTGGGCGTTCCGCCGGCGGGATCGACGACGGCGGCGCTGGCGTGGTTCGCGCCGATCGCGGAGATGGATCAGAACTATTTCGCGGTCGATGAGTTGTCGGGCCGGACACAGGATCAATTGCGGGAATGGGCCAATGATCGCGCTGATTTGAAGCCGGTGATGTCGGCGTTGAGTTTGAGCGAGCCGGCGAACTTCAGCCGGCGTGCGCGGGAGGGGGCGGGCGAACTGACGCAGGCGGATCAGGCGATCGCGGCGAGTTTGCGGCAAAT
>JBAYVY010000172.1:0-7646 GCA_041674345.1 Phycisphaeraceae bacterium
CCGTTTTTGAGCCAATAATGAGGGTCAGCCAATGAAAGCTAACGAAAAAGGTCGATTTTGGCTCTTGCAACCCTCGTTTTTGGGTCAAAAACGCCGTTTTTAAACCCGTGAACGGTTACTACAAAAGTTCAGTGCTGATTGAAAGAGATTGAAACGGATGAAGCGGATGAAACGAAAGACACATCGGTTGACGGCGAGGAGCGCGGACAAGCATGAGTTGTATGAGATCGCGGCGCAGAGGCCGGAGGTGATGATCGGTTTCATCGAGGATTTGGCGGAGATGATGAAGCGGCGGGAAATGGTGACGCTGCGGGAGGATTTTTGCGGGACGGCGAATTTGGCGAGTCAATGGGTGGGGAGCGCCCCCGGAAGGGAAGCGGTGGGGGTGGATTGGGATGAGAAAGTTTTAGAGTGGGCGAAGACGCGGGGATTTGGCGATGAGCGCGAAGCCGCAAGCGGCGGGAGAAGCGGCCCCCGAAAGTGGGGCGGGGTGAAGTTGGTTTGTGGGGATGTGATGGAAGTGAATGCGAAGTGTGATGTGTTGGCGTCGCTGAACTTTTCGCATGGGATTTATAAGGCGCGGGAGGAGATGCTGGGATATTTGCGACATGCGCGGAAGTGCATTCGGGCGGGCGGGATGATGGTGATGGACACGTTCGGGGGGCCGGGCGCGATGGAGAAGTGCGTGGATGAGCGGGATTTCGGAGAGTTTGTGTATCAGTGGGAACAGGCGAAGTTCAATCCGTTGACCAATGAGATATTGTGCCACATTCACTTTCGGTTTCGGGACGGATCGGTGAAGCGGAAGGCGTTCACATATGACTGGCGATTGTGGAGTTTGCCGGAGTTGCGGGAGATGTTGCTGGACGCGGGGTTTGAGGAGGTGGGCATATGGTTCGAGGGCGAGGAGGGGTTCATTGATGAACGCGACGGAATGAACGATCATGCGTGGGTGGGATACGTGGTGGGGTTTTCACGCGGCGCGGGAGACGGGGCGTAGGAGGCGGGCGACGTCCTGGGGGCTGGTGCCGAGGGACAGGAGGGATTGGACGAGCAGGTCGAGGGAGACGGTGGGATCGGCGGATTCCATTTTGGCGACGCGGGACTGGCTGGAGCCGATGCGGCGTGCCAGATCGGTCTGAGTAAGGTTTTGCGATTCGCGTTGTTTACGCAGGCCGCGCGCCAGGGCGAGCTTCATTTCGATATAGGCGGATTCTTCGTTACTGAGGCCGAGGAATTGGCGGGTGGAGCCGACTTTCCAACCGGCGGCTTCCAGTCGTTTGCGTTTGTCTGATTTCATGGTTGACCTCGTGGTGTTAAACCAGTTCGTCATATCGTCGCAGACGGGCTTTGCATTGTTCGATGATTCGCGGCGGAGTCTGCTGCGTTTTTTTGCTGAACACGTCGAGAATCACAATGGCGTCGTCGTCAATTCGGCAGATAATCCGCCAGGTTTGGTCACGGTCCGGCACGCGCAATTCGAGACATCGCCGACCGATTGACGGCATATGCTTGGCATGGGGCATGGCGATCGACTCACCCTGTTGCAGCCGACGGAGCAGGAAGCCCGTTTCGAGACGGGCCTCATGGGACAGTGGCGGGGTTTTGATTTGCCCGGCCAGCCACACGAGGGGTTTGTCGAACCGCTCCATTCCGAATAATGATATGTCACGAATGACATATCAGTCAAGTGGACTGGGGATTGATGAAAAGAAGGGAATGAACGATCATGCGTGGGTGGGATATGTGGTGGGGTTCAGGGATGAGGGCGAGAAGGCGTAGAGGCAAGCCGGTTCGCAGCGTGCGCTGTGGGTCGCAAACCGATTGACGGATTCACGGAACACAAACCATGCGGATCATCGCGGGTGAATATCGAGGGCGGCGGCTGATGGGGCCTGCGGATGCGCAAACGACCCGGCCGATCACGGATCGCGTGAAACAGGCGTTGTTCGACCGTCTGGCGGCGGCGGGACGACTGGAAGACGCGGTGGTGCTGGACCTGTTCAGCGGGACCGGGTCGATGGGATTGGAATGTCTGTCGCGCGGAGCCAAGCATGTGACATTCGTGGAACGTGATCGTGAGGCGAGGCGAAGATTGGAGGAGAACCTGCGGATGCTGGGTGCGACGGATCGCGCGACAGTGATGGGACGCGATGCGCTGGGCATGGAATTGATCGCGGCCCCCGGAAGCGCGGCCCCCGGAAGGTGGGGGTTGATTGATTTGATATTTGTGGACCCGCCGTACCGGATGATGACCGGGCCGGAACGGGAGAAGGTGGAGCGGCAGATGGCACGGCTGGCGCAGGTGACTGGGGAGGGGGAAGCGTGCTTGGTGTTGCGAGTGGAAAAGCACACGGCGATGAGTGTGGTCCAGGGGTGGAATGAGCCGATGATTTATGAATATGGGTCGATGAAGATTTGTTTTTATGTGAGACACCCCGCCCGCTGAAGCGGGGGGCCGAGGGTAAGTCAGGGGCACGAACCATGCAGGAACAGACGGACAAGCGAGCGGCGGCGGAGCGGATCGTGGGGGAATTGCGCAAGCGCGGACACGTGGCGTATTTCGCGGGGGGATGTGTGCGCGACATGCTGCTGGGGGTTGAGCCGAAGGATTATGACGTGGCGACGGACGCCCCGCCGGAAGTGGTAAAGTCGGTGTTTCGCAATACGAAATTAGTGGGAGAGGCGTTCGGGGTGGTGTTGGTGCGATTGATGCGGTGCGAGATTGAGGTGGCGACGTTTCGGACGGAGGGTGCGTATTCGGACGGACGCCGGCCTGACCAGGTGCGTTTCACGGACGCGGAACACGATGCGAAGCGTCGGGACTTGACGATCAACGGATTGTTTTACGACCCGGGGGCGCCCCCGGAAGATAAGGTCATTGATTTTGTGGGAGGGCGGGCGGACATTGAGGGGAAGATCATTCGCGCGATCGGCGAGCCGGGCGAGCGATTCGCGGAGGATTACCTGCGGATGCTGCGTACGGTGCGATTCGCGGCGCGGCTGGGTTGGGAGATCGACCCGCCGACGGCGGAGGCGATTCGGGGACATGCGAAGAAGCTGGAGCAGATCAGCCGGGAACGGATCGGAATGGAGGTGCTGATGATGATGGCCGGGCCTGGGAAGTGGCCGGTGAACGGGGGGCGAGCGTCGGCGGCGCGGTGGATGCAGAAGTTGGGGCTGGACGGGCCTGTGTTGAAGGAGCCGGGCAACGATCGACCGGTGAAAACGCTGGAGGCGCTGACGGAGGATGCGGACGCGGTGACGGCGCTGGCGGCCTGGGCGCTGGACCGACATTTGGAACCCAAGGGCGATCTGGCGGAACGATTGACGAAGATGCGCGTGGTGCTGATCGCGCGGCGATGGCGGGACGCGCTGGTGCTGAGCAACGACCAGGTCGGCGGATTGCTGGACCGGCTGCTGGGCCTGGCGGAACTGGCGACGTGGAAGTCGATGGCCGTGGCCAATCGCAAGCGGCTGCTGGCGCGGGCCGAGTGGGAGGCGATCAGGCAACTGGCCGCGGCGCAGGGCGAGTTCGATATGAAGCGGCTGACGCGGGAGGCGAAAAAACTGCGGGAGGACAAGGTGGGGGTCCAGCCCAAGCCGCTGGTGACCGGCGATGATCTGGTGGCGATCGGCATGATGCCCGGCCCGGTGTTCAAACGCATCCTCGACACGGTGTACGATGCGCAACTGGAAGGACGCATCACCAGTCGCAAGGACGCGATGCGAATGGTCAGCGGAATGGACATATGAGCGGCGGGGGCAATTCATTGCCCCCGCCGAATGATTGCCCCCGCCGAATGATGGCATGACGAGGGACGAGTCGTTACAATCAGCGGATAACCCTGTGACCATGGATGGCTGCTATGAAGCGATGGTGCTGGATCATGTTGGGGACGGCGATGGCCTGCGGGGCGGGCGGATGCGAGAAAGCCCTGTTCCAGGAGCAAGCGCCCCGAACGCAATACGAACGGTTTGACCGGCTTCGGGGCGGTTATCAGCCGCCGGTGACTTATTCGCCCGATGGCGAGGAAGTGCCCAACCTTCGCGCCCGATTGATGCCTTATTCGCAATGACCGCGGATCGGGGACGGCTCAATGAAATCGTCCTCGCCCGATTCGCCTGTTCAAAACAAAAAATACAAGTTTCCCATTGTCCGTAGCCGATGCATATAGTACGTTTGAAATAAGTCGGCCTCATTCCCCCCTCAGGTTTGCGCGTGCCCAGTCAATCATCCCAAACCGAACGTCACGGCTCCACGGTCAACCGCCGAACCCTTATGGTTTGGGGTTGCCTCGTGGCGTCCATGACCGTCGCCAGCGGATTGTTGCTCTGGCTGGAACCCCAGCCGCTGCTGAACACGCGCGCTTCGCTGACGTTATCGGCCATCGACGCCGGTCCGGTCGGCATCAATGCTGTCTTCAATGTTCCCGATCTCCAGCGGCACCACTGGACGCAGATCATCATTCATCACTCCGGCAAGCTCGACGGCAACGCCGCCTCCATCGGCAAACTGCATCAGGACCTGGACTACGGCGAATTGCAATACCACTTCGTCATCGCCAACGGTCACGGCGCGCCCAACGGCCAAATCCAGGTCGGACCGCTCTGGCAACGACAGGCCGATGATGTCTATGCACGCGCGTCGATCTCCATCTGTCTGGTCGGCAACGGCGATCAGACTCCCCCCACCATCGCACAGATGCAACAGTTGGTCCGGCTCGTCACCGCCCTTCAGGAACAACTGCGCATCCCCGCGTCCGGTGTCCGCCTGCACAGCGAACTGGCACCGACCACCAGCCCAGGTCGATTCTTCCCCGTCAGCCAGCTCCGCCCCTATCTGCTCACTTCCGTCACGCAGTAACCCCCCCCTTTATCACCTCGCATCAATGCCGGCCCCTTAAGATATTGGGTGATTTGGTGATGTATGATTTGGTAAAATCATATGCCGCTTCACCAAATCACCCAATCACCACTTCACTCCATCACCCAATGAAGCTATGCTTCCAGCATGACGAACGCCGCATTACAACAACGGATCGAACAGTGGGAAAAGATGACTCAGCAAGACCCGTCCAACGCGATGGGCTGGTTTTCACTCGGCAGCGCCTACCGCGAAGCCGAGGACGCCGAACACGCGGCGATGGCGCTGCGAAAAACCATCGAGCTGGACGAGGGGTTCAGCCGGGCCTACCAGTTGCTCGCGCAGGTGCTCATCAAGCAACACGCCGAGGAACCGGCCCTGGCGGTGCTGACCAAGGGTTACAAGATCGCCGCCGAGCGCGGTGACGTCATGCCGATGAAGGCGATGGGTTCGCTGCTGGAAAAAATCGGCGCTCCCATCCCACAGGTCAAAACCCCCGCGCCCGCCCCAACCGAAACTTCAACTTCCGGGGGCGACACGTCCGGGGGCGGCAGTTCCGGGGGCGGGGGGCGGATTCGTGATCGTCGCACCGGCGAGATGGGCACACATATGACCAAGCCCCCCTTCCGCGGGCCGGTCGGACAATTCATCGCTGACAACTATTCGCTGGAAACCTGGCGGGCATGGATCAGCCAGGGAACCAAGGTCATCAACGAACTCCGCCTCGACTTCTCCCGCGCCGATCACCAGAAAATCTACGACCAATACATGATGGAATGGCTGGGTTTCACCGAAGACGAAGCCACCGGAAGTTAAGATACGTACCACCGCAGGGGCATTGCCTGCATCCAGCGTATAAAATCAGTGGCTGCCACCCCCGCCCCGGAGCATGAACATGATCAGCCAATACCTGCGAGCCGCGATGAGCCGCGCCCATTACGAGATTCTGCCCGACGGCGAGGGCTACTTCGGCGAGATTCCGGGATTTGACGGTTTGTGGGCGAAAGCGGCCAATCTAGAATCATGCCGCGATCAACTCGAACAATCGCTGGAAAGCTGGCTGCTGCTGAGCATCGCCCGCAACATGCCCGTCCCTGAAATGGACGGCCTCGATCTGTCTGTGAAAGAGGTCGTCTGATGCCGCCCTTCGGCCCGATCAACCGGCGAAAGTTCATCGCCACGCTCAAGCAGCTCGGCTTCACCGGGCCTTACGCCGGGGGACGCCACCAGTTTATGATCCGACAAAACGTCCGGCTGGTGCTGCCCAATCCGCATGAAGGCGACATCGGTCCGCATCTGTTGACACGCCTGCTCAGACAAGCCGGCATCACGCGCGAACAATGGGAGCGAAACGGATGAGCCGCGCTTTGCGAAACACCGCCGTTGGGGGAATCGTCGCATGGGGCGTGCTGTTTGTTCTTTTGGGGCAGGGGATGGCGCGGGCCACCCCGCCGCAACAACTCCGCGTCGCCGGTACGCCCGAACAAATCGGCCAAGCCATCGGTTCCCATGAAGCGGCATCACTCGGCGCCATGCACCCGCAATTCCTCATCATCGCGCAGGCCATCGCCGGCCAAGACAAGGCGACGCTTTACGCCCGCGCCCGCAAGATCGAGCCGTTCATTGACGAACCGCATCGCGCCGAGATGCGAGCGATCGCCGGCGCGTCGGGGCTGACCTACGACGACGTGCTGTTCCTCAACTGTTTCTACACGCTGACCAACCGGCATACGCTCGCCTGCCGGCAACTCGCCGCGTGGGGCAAGGCCACTACCGGGGGGGCCGGGGGGGCCGATGGCGAACTGCTGCACGCCCGCAATCTGGATTGGGTCGATTACCCAGGCCAGCCACTCGACAAACATCATCTGATACTCGATATCACCCCGTCCGGGAAAACTTCCGGGACTTCCGGGGGGCGGCATGTATTGCTGACCTGGCCGGGTCTGATGGGCGCGGTGACGGGCACGAATGACGCGGGCATCACGCTGGGGTTCAATCAACTGATGGAAGGCGACAGGAAGGATCGACTGGCCGAGCCGACGTTTTTCACGCTTCGCCGGGTGCTCGAACAGGCGACCACCCTGCAACAGGCCATCGACATCATCGAGAAGGCCCGACCGCTGGACAACGGTTCGGTCCTCATCAGTTCCGCGACGGAAAAGCAAGCCGCGGTGGTGGAGATCATCGACGGCTTGGTCGGCGTTCGCCGGCCCCCCGATGGCGAATCAATGATCGGCAACGCGAACCATGCCACGAAGGAAGCGGGGATGGACAAACTGTACCGGGTGCGAACCTGGGATTGCGACTGGCCGACGTGCTCGGTCGCGCGGCGGTTGAAGACGCCGATCGACGTGAAACAGGCCCAGCGCATCATGTCCGACCCGATGGTGATGCAGGGCCGGATCAACATGCTCTGCGTGATTTTCGATCCATCACACCAAAAAATGTACCTCTCCGTCCGCCCCACCCGCGCCGCCGACGGGCCGTTCACGGAATACGAATTGTTCGGCAAATCCCCATCTCAATAGAGCAGATTGCATGAGCAATCTTCATCGCCCCAACCCAAGCCGTGACAACGATGTGATGTTCGCCCCGCACAACGGCATGATATCACGCCACCCCAATATATCCATGCCGGGCTGATATGCTCAGGTCACACCATCAACACTTACGCACATCTCATGCACAACCACTCTCCGCGCACCATCCTGGCAACGCTCCAATGATGGGGATGGGTTGATTCAACCTCGTTTTCAACGCATTTTCGCGGATTCCCGGC
>JBAYVY010000173.1:0-7625 GCA_041674345.1 Phycisphaeraceae bacterium
ACAAGAAAGCGGGACAGGTACGGTTTTGAGTGATGAGCGAGGGCGGATTTGAATTCGCCGCGGATGGCGTTCGGGTCGGGAGTCGTTGGGGGGAGGCCGGGCTCGGATGTCGGGGGATGGGGTTCATTGGACGCACATTTCCCTGGTGACGCGATGCCGGATGGGGCGTTCGGCTTTTCCAATAAACACACTCCGGCTACGGATGTCAACCGGGATGGGGGCAAGGGGCGGGGCACATTCCGTGTGGCGGTGTGGCGGAATTCCTGATTGCTGATTGGAAGACGGGGGGCGATTTGCATTCGTTGTTCGTCACGTGGGGCACTTCGTGCCGCCCGCTAAACGCGGGGGGGCTTCCGGGGGGCGAAACCTACACGATCTTGCTATCGGCGCACCGGGGTGTCGCGGGCGTTTTCCGGTCGGCGCGATTCGGGGCCGAACCGTCCGCGAATCACGCAAAAAGCGCACCGGCGCGTCGCAAAACACGAAAAACCCGGCTTCTTTACCCTAACGTTTGGGGGTAGCCGGATTGTGGAACCGCGCTAGGTGCGCATCGGCGCGGGCCGATTTCACGACGATCCATTCGGCAGTCAAAAAAGATGCACGATGTTGCCACAAGCACTTGCGCGCGTCACGCTGAAAGCGGCGACGCGCTGATGCGCCGAATCGTGTGCGCGACCCCTGATGTGGAGGGCGAAGGGATGAAAAATGTGAACCCGAGCGCGGCGGGGCGGTCATTGGGCGCGTTTGTAGAACGGCGGTTTGACGATCTCGGCGGGGGCGGATTGTTTGCCGAGATCGACTTCGACGCTGTTGCCGATCACCGCGCTCGCGGCGTCGAGGTACGCCATCGCGATCGGATAGCCGAGCGTGGGGGAGAGGCAACCGCTGGTGACTTCGCCGATTTTCGCGCCGTTTTTGACGACGGGCATATGCTGGCGTGCGGTGCGTTTGCCGGCGAGCTTGAGTCCGACCAGTTGACGTGCGGGGCCTTCGGCGGCGATTTTTTTCAGGGCGTCGCAGCCGATGAACTTTTCAGCCGGTCCCCATTGTTCGTCGGTGTCTTTGTCGAGGGAGACGGCCCATTTCAGTCCCGCGCTGATCGGGTCGAGTTCTTCGGTCAGTTCGTGTCCGTACAGCGGCATTCCGGCTTCCATGCGGAGGGTGTCTCGCGCGCCCAGGCCGATGGGTTTGACGAGTTGTTCGCCGTTTTCATCGGTTTTCAAAAGGAGTTTGAGCGCCATATCGACGACGTTGGCGGGGAGGATGAGTTCGATGCCGTCTTCGCCGGTGTATCCGGTGCGGGAGACGATCATCTTCAGAATCAGCAGGTTTTTGATGGTGAAGGTGTATTTTTTCAGTGTCGGGATTTCCTTGCTGAACTTGGTGACGAGGGACATGGTGTCGGGGCCTTGGAGGGCGATCATGCCGGTCTTGACGGTTTGATCGTCGATGTTGACGGCGAGGTCTCCCTTGACGGCGTTGAAGTGGGCGAGCAATTTTTCGCGGTTGGAAGCGTTGCAGACCATGAGCCAGTGATCGTCGAAACGGTAGATGATGACATCGTCCCTGACGCCGCCGGTTTCGTTGCAGACCAGGGAGTAGCGGCAGGTTTTTTCGGCCATGTCGGACAGGCGACGTGTGCAGATGCGTTCGAGGAAGCGGCGGGCGTGACGGCCGGTGAACTTGACGCGGCCCATATGGGAGACGTCGAAGATGCCGCAGTGTTCGCGGACCTGTTTGTGTTCTTCGAGGATGGAGCCGAAGCGGAGGGGCATTTCCCAACCGGCGAAATCGACGAGTTGGGCGTTGTTTTTGCGGTGATAGTTGTTGAACGGCGTCTTGAGCAACACGGCGGCACCCTTTCCAAAGGCGATAAGACGGCCATCATAAACCGGCGGCCCGTCGCGGGCCACTGCGGGGCCGATGAATCGGCCCCGGCGAACTTAATCGGCCCCGGCGACTCAATCGGGCGTGGGATTCGGTCGATGAAACAGTTTGTCAGGGGAAAAGTTGGGGCGAACGTACCGGTCGGTCCTGCGGGATCGGCTGACAAAGCGGGCGGATTCTCCGTGACGGAACTTTTTTCCGGACTCGGAGGCGATGTCCGCACAGCGAGTGCCGCGGTCATGGAGCAGCATCAAAACAGAATCTGTGAAGGTTTTCCGCGAACGGCGGCGTTCCGCATCGCGGGGGTGTATCTGTTGTTCGCGCTGGCGTGGATCGCGGCGTCGGATTTCCTGCTCCATGCGTTGAACCTGCCCCGCGCGGTGGAACAAGGATTTCAAACTTACAAGGGCATCGGCTTCGTGACCACCACGGCGTTCGTGCTGTGGTGGATTTGCGACAGGCGATTTCAGCAGATGGCGGCGACGCATCGGCGGCTGGAGGAAAAGCAGCGGATGTTCGACACGCTGGTCGGCAACCTGCCGGGCGTGGCGTATCGCTGCCTGGCGAATGTGGACTGGGCGGTGCTGTTCATCAGCGACGGGTTCGAGCCGTTGACCGGTTACAGCCGGGGCGATCTGGACGCCGGGCGGATCACCTACAACCAGATCATTCACGCCGATGATCGTGAACAGGTGCGCGTGGCGGTGGAGAAGGCGATTCGGATTCGCGGGCGGTATCGGCTGGAATATCGCATCGTGCGGCATGACGGCCAGGTTCGCTGGGTATGGGAACAAGGTCAGCCGGTGTTTGACGAGGACGGACGGCTGACGACGTTGGAGGGATTCATCAGCGACATCACCGACCGCAAGCGAGCGGAGCAGTTGTCGCAGCAGCGCAATTCGTTCGAGCAGTCGCGTCGTGCGATGGAACAATCGCTGGGCGTGGTGGGGCACGAGTTGCGGACGCCGCTGGCGTCGTTGCGGGCGATCAGCGAATACCTGCTGGATGAGGACGAACCGAACAACCCGCAGCAGTCGCAACAACTGCTTCGGGGATTGAACGATCAGGTCATCCGCATGACGGACATGGTGAACAACATGCTGGAGGCGGCGCGATTGAACAGCGGCTCGGCGGCGTGGCGGTGGTCGGCGGTGAACGTCGGTCGGGTGGCGCGCGACGCGATGGAAGTGATCCGCCCGCTGGTCGATGAACGTCATGTGCAACTGGACGTTCAGGTGCATCGCAAACCGCTGATGATGAGCGGCGACGCGGACGCGCTGCGACGGTTGTTGTTGAATCTGCTGTCGAACGCCGCCCGTTTCACCCGCGCGGGCAAAATCACCGTGACCGCGACGGAGGTTGAAACCGATGGCCGGCGATGGATTCGGTTGCAGGTCATGGACACCGGCAACGGCATCCCGGCGGAGAAGGTCGCCAAGCTGGGCATGGCGTTCGCGCTGAACGACGGCAGCGTGCAGGAGGCCAGTCCGGGCGGCACGGGGCTGGGATTGGCGATCTGCAAACAGATCGCCGCGGCGCACGGCGGGGGGATCACGATGCGATCGGTCACCGGCGGAAGCAACACGGGCACCGTCTTCACCATTCAGATGCCGGCCGATCTGGAAGAACCGCAGACCGGCGAAAACCCCGACCCCATCACGACGATCACGGCGGGGTAAGCCAACAGCCACAAGCCAACAGGCGAGCGGGCATGCGTCGCCAATTCCCCGCCTCGTTCGACCGTGACCTGGACCGCTTCGCCGACATCCAGCGGTTGGAGCCGTGACGGAGATGCGGATGACGAACAGGCAACCTCACTCTTCTACATGTTGCCGGACATGCTCAGCAAGGGCAGCTTTTGCATATGAGGGCAACGCTAAGGCATTCCTAGTCGCTAGGGATTTGAGTTTGGCATGATCCGATACCTCGTCGTCGCCAAGCCAGACGATCTCGAGGCGGCGATGATCCTTTAGTGCAATATGAGTATAGTCATCGGGCTCAGCCCAATAGCAACTCATGCAAATTGCGGGCTGCCTACCCTCTCGCCAATTGTCGCAGTGTTCGCATGACCACGACTTCGAGCGCTGACAAGAGCCGCAAAGAAGCATGTATTCTTCTGGTGGGCGCTCACGGTCAGATGCCTCACCCACAATCTGATACGGAACCCGATGGTCGATCTGGAGGTATCTCGACTCGTAGGGAGTCGAACATAGTCCGCACTTGGCCCCGTACTTTTTGATGAGATTTTCTTTGAACCCTTTGGCAAAGGCCTTGCGACCTTGGAAGCGGTCGCCGCGAATCAGCGATGGATCGCCGAACGTATAGACCGCCATTTGTCGGCCATTTGTTCGCCTGCCGGTCGTCTTCGCCAGCGGAACACCCGCATCTTTCACATCTCGCGCCGCGCTCGCCGCGTCGATCAGGCCGTACAGTGTTTCCAACTGTTCAGTCGAGACGCTTCCGTGTTCAAGGATGTGTTGGACCAGCGTTTTTCCGCGCTTGGTCGTTACTTTTGACACCGCGGCAAGCAGTTCAGCTGAGTAGTTGATTTTACCCATTCGAGTTCATCGGAAAAGGAGTAGTTCTTCGGAAACGTCTGTCGGCTGAAGCAGCAAACGCGGCAGACGCTCGACGCGATTCAATAGTCGCTCGGAAATGTACAGAGACTCATAGGTAACACCGTCGCGCCCTAGCAGTGTCTCCTGACTCGATCGCCCGGCCTTCACTTCAAACAATCTTAACGGCAATGAGGCGGGGAGGCGTTGCCCATAGACTTTGTCTCCCACACGACCATCGTATGAAATGATGAGGGAAAGATCGCGTTTTACTAGATGGTGTAGTCCATCGCAGAACTCATCGAAACTCATTCCCTTCACATATCGACTGTCGCGCTCCCCACTTGTGCCCTGATATGGGGGATCGAGATAAACGACATCGCGTGGATCCGCATCATGGAGAGTGTCAAGGTAATCAGCATTTACCACGCGCGTCTTACCGGCAAAAATCTTTGCGGCGCGGAAAATGTTGTCTCGCATTGTGTCGGGCCTGGCACCGCGTCTGCGATGATCTGCCGTGTTATTGAATTCGCCGTTTCTGTTGTAACGAATCGCAGCTTTGACACATCGCGCAAGGAGATATAGAAACAGGGCTGGCTGAGGATTGGTGTTGAACGCTCGCCTTACATCATTGAAATGGGTTCTTCCGATGCTGGGCTGTTCATTCCATAACCGCTCGTACTCGTCCGCCAGTTCGTCTGGCGAATCAATGATTGCTTTCCACAAGGCGGAAATGGGTTCGTGTAGATCACCGATGACAAAATGGTTTACCGTTGCGTAGGTCGCAGCGCAGAGACTAACGGCAGCGGAACCGGCAAAAGGTTCGTAGAAAGTCTTGACGCCCCCGGGGATGCAACCGCAGATCGTTGAAGCAAGCCATCGCTTGCTTCCCTGATATGGAATTGGATGAGGTACGTTTCCAGCGGTTCGCATCGTAATCGCAGTTTATCAGATCGCCAAAGAACATAGAAGCCCTTGACCACTTATATAAAGAAGGGAAAAGCGGACGGGGGCTTACACCAGCGACAACTGGTCGATGTAACGCATTTCAAATTCCGGGTCGTGGTTGAGTTCGATGATTTCGATGCGTTTGGCGATGTGTTTCATTTCGTCGAGGATGCCCTTGTCCAGCAGGGCGACGAAGGCGCCGGCGAGGGAGGTGTTGCCCACGGCTTCGACCTGATCGACGGTGAAGCCGGGCAGCAGGCCGCAGCGGATGGCGCTGGCGATGTCGATGTGCAGGCCGAACCCGCCGGCGAGGTAGAGCTTTTGGATGTCCGACGGAGCCAGGCCCATGCGTTCGGTGAGTGTCAACATACCGGCGGCGATGGCGGCTTTGGCCTGGAGCAACGAAGCGATGTCGGATTCGGAGATGGTGACTGTCTGCCCCCCAAAAGTATCGCCCCCGGAAGTATCGCCCCCGCCCCCGGAAGTTTTGTCAGGTTCGTGCAGCATGAGTGCTTTGCCGTGTTGGGTGTCGCGCGGCAGATGGGGCAGTGAGCCGTTGAATCGTCCGGCTTCGTTGAGCAGGCCCGCGGCGCGGCCGTTGGCGAGCATATCGACGTAGGCCGACCCGCAGACGCCGGTCGGTTCACCGCCTGCGATGACATCGCATTGGACGGATGAATCGGCGAAGCGGATATGTTCGATGGCGCCGTCGGCGGCGCGCATGCCGCTGGAGAGTTTGGCGCCCTCGAAGGCGGGGCCGGCGGCGGTGGCGCAGCCGGTGAGTTTGTCGCCGTGTTTGAGGATGATCTCGCCGTTGGTTCCGACATCGACCAGGAGGATGGGGCCCGGCTGGTAGGCCTGTCCGGTGGCCAGGCAACCGGCGACGAGGTCCGCGCCGACGTAAGCCGAGGCCCCCGGAAGCAGATGCACTTGGGCTTCTGGATGGCCGGGCAGGTCGAGGTCGGCGGCGTGAAGGACGCGGTGATCGAGGAAGGCGGGGGTGAAGGGGACGACGCCCATCGGGGTGGGATCGACGCCGGCGAACAGGTGGAGCATCGTGGTGTTGCCGGCGACGGTGTAACAGACCAGTTGCGAAGCGTCGGCCTGGGCTTTGGCCAGGGCCTGTTCGACCAGGGGACGGAGGGTGTGGTGGGTGATGGCTCGCTGGAGGGTGGCGAGCATGTCGGGGTCGGAGCCGCAGAGGGTGATGCGCGTCAGCACGTCATCGCCGAAGCGGGTTTGCTGGTTGAACATGGAGAATTTGGCGAGGACGCGATCGTTGGTCAGATCGACCAGGAGGAGTGCGACGGTGGTGGTGCCGATATCGACGGCGCAGCCGAGGGGCTGGGCGATGTCTTTGTGGGAGTGGCCCAGGGGCTGGTGGCCCCAGGGGATGCGGATTTTGAAGTTGCTGACGACCTGGGGGGAGTGTGCGAGGAGGGAGCGGGCGGGGAGGTGGATGACCGGGTTTGCGGTTTGCGGTTTGCGGTTTGCGGTTGAAGCCGCGTCCGATTGAACTGCCAACCGCAAACCGCCAACCGCAAACGATTCATCCGGCAAGCGATGTTCGCAGGCGCGCAACTTGATGGGGTGTTCGGTCGCCTGGACGATTTTGCCGGAGGCGATGTGTTGGAGTTGGCCGCTGCGGAGTTCGATGAGGCAGCCGTCGCAGAGGCCCTGTCCGGCGCAACGGTTGTTGAGGGGGAACCCTTCGCGTGCCAGGAGTTGGGTGAGTTTGAGCAGTTCATCGCCGGGCTGCAATGCCAGTGTGCGGGAGTGGCGTTGGGCGTGGACTTGGAGTTGGGGGAGGTGGTGGGGCATGGTTCTTATCCCCTCTCCCTTTTAGGGAGAGGGTTAGGGTGAGGGTATAACCGTTCAAATTCGTCGTTGCGTGGTATTGTGAATCTGTCGTGTTTGCGCGTTTGACCCTCACCCCAGCCCTCTCCCTAGGAGGGAGAGGGGGTAAGAGTCGCAGTCACCGCTTCCATCACGCGGTCATCGGCGGTCATTCGGACGGATTGGCCGGGTTGGAGGACGAGGAAGCGGTCGTCGTCCCATCGGCCGGCGAGCAGGTCGATGAGCAGTTGGGGGTCGCCTCGCTGACGGTCGAAGTTCCACTTGAGCCAGTCGGCACAGTCGCGGGTGTATTGGATGTCGGCATCGGTGGCACCGATGGTCAGATCAACATAGGCGGCGCGATCGTAGGTGCTGAACCAGTGTTGTTCGGATTCCATG
>JBAYVY010000174.1:0-7621 GCA_041674345.1 Phycisphaeraceae bacterium
ACGCGGTAATCAGCGTCGGCGATGTTTTCAACCGCCGCGTACAGCGTGGTGTTCGGGCAAACCTTCCATCCGCCCCGCAGATGCACCACCGCGTAGCCCGGCGTGCCGCCCGGCGGAATGCGATTGGTGTCGCTGCGATCGCTGCCGGATAATTTATCGGCTTTGTCCGCCGTCACCATTTGAATTTCCGCCCACAGGTCGCGTTTCGCCGACTCCACCCGCACGCCGATCTGCCCCATCAGCGGCATCATCTTGCTCAAATAGTCGCCGTCCACCTCGCCCTCCTGCCACGCGATGTTGCCGAACACCTGCACGTGATCCAACACCTCATATGCCCCGCCCGCCTCGATGCCGTTCACGTGACCCTGCCCGGCGTTGACGCTTTCGTTGATCGGGAAATTGTCCGGGGCCGGCGAAAAGTTGCCGGTGAACCGCGACACCAGCGGATCGAAAATCATCGTGTAATAGTAGGCGATCTCCGCGCTGTAGCGCCGATCGCGCGCCTTCAAACCGACTTCATATGAAAGATACCGTTCGGGTTTCAATCCGATCGCCGGTTGCGATTGCTGGCCGGACTGCGACACGCTCTGCGAAGTCAGGTCGTAAAGATTGGGCGAGCGGAACGCCTGCGATACCCCGCCGTAGGCGTTGAGCTTTTCAGGCACGATCTGATAGGCCAGTCGCGCCGAACCGCTGAAGTTGGTCCAGTCGTCACTAACGGAAATGTCGCCCGCGCCCGCCGTGCCGTCGGTCGGGTCATCGACGTGGGCCGCATCGACCGCGGCGAATGTGAACCGCCCGCCGAGTATCACCGCCAACCGTTCGGTCAGGTCCATCTGATCCTGCACGAATACGCCCAGCAGATCGTAACTCGCATCATCCCCGACCGGCCCCTGAATCGCGTTGGTCGTGTCAAAAGAGTTCACATGGTCCCGGTAATAGTCCAGCCCGTAGGTCAGCTTGCCGATGGGCGATTCACTGGTCGCCTGCACGAAAAAGCCCAGCGTGCCCACATCGAATCCCTGCTGCGATCCGCTGCCGTTGCTCTTGGTGCGGTCCAGCACTTCACCTGCGTCCTGCCACGAAATGCTCGCCGCCAGCGATTGAATGAAGCTGTCTTCGATGTTGTCCGCGTGCAGTTGGAGGTAGGTCAGTTCGCGTTCCTCATCGTAATCACGCCGGCGATCCGTCCCGCTGTTCGTGCCGTGCCATCGCGCCGCGTCGCCGTAGGTGTGCGTCCGCGGCACGTTGTTCTGCCTCGTCCTTTGATGCAGCATCGTCAGCCGGGTGTCCGCATTCAGAAAATACTCGCCCTTGAAATCCGCGTCATATTCCTCGTATCCCGTGTGGGGCTGGCCTCCCACGCTGTCGCCGCCCTGAAGTTCGCCGAAGTCCTTCGCCGTCAGCCCGCCGACGAAACCCAGCGTCTGCTCGTAACCCAGACTCACCTCGCCGCGCCCGATCAGCGAACGCTCCGCCGATGAAGCGCGAAAATAACCGCGCGCCCCGTAACCGATGCCTTCCTGTTGATACGACCACGGGTTGATCGTGATCGCGTTCACCGTTCCGCCGATCGCGTCCGATCCGTACAACACCGAGCCGGGGCCTTTGACGACTTCCAGGCGGTCCAAGCTCAGCGCATCGACCGTGTTCCAATACTGCATCGGCCCCGAACGGTTCGTCGAATTGTTCAACCGAATCCCGTCAATCATCATCAGATTGTCCCGACCCGTGAACCCGCGAATGAACGGCGAACCCTGACCCGGACTCGTCTCCTGAATCATCACCCCCGGTATGTCCCGCAACGCCTGCGGCACCGTCCGGTACGCACGATCCGCCATCTGCCGCGACCCGATGACATCCGCGCTGTAAGGCGTGTCAAACACCGCCGCCGGACCCCGCGTCGCCGTTATCAATATCTCATCCACCACCCCCGGAATCTCCGGCGAAATGCTCAACGTCGCCGGCGCGTTTTCCTCCGCCCATGCGACCCCGATCCACCCGCCGACCGTGATCCACAACACGACGATGCCCCATTGCTTCATAACCCAATCCTTTCGAGTGCGACGCAAAAATATCACACCGATTCCAACGGGTGCAGAAGTTGCACTAAGAAATGGGCCACGAAGACGCGAAGACTCGAAGAAAGAAACTCTCTTTCTGCTCTTCGCGCCTTCGTGGCCCATCCTCACCGAACCGCACAAGAAGCACGTTTGCCGCCGGAAGTTGCATTTGTCGGCGCGAAACACGATGCTTGACGCCATGACGCTCAGCCGGAACATGGCCGCCAAACTCGCCGCCCTGATCTTCGCCGTCGCCGCGCTCGCCGGTGTCACGCTCCACGGCCTCCAGCAACTCCAACACCGCACCACCGCGCAACTCGCCTTGCTCGAACAGTGGCGCTCGCTCCACCAATCCTTCGTCCACAACGTCGCCACCCCCGTCATCGAAGCCCGACTCGCCCTCGATCAACCCCCGCCCCCGCCCCCGGAAGCGATGAGCGATGAGCGACCCCCGGAAGCGATGAGTGATGAGAAGGCAGAAGCGTCTTCCCCACAAATCAGAAATCAGCAATCAGCGATCAGCAATTCCTCCGAACCCCCCGCCGCCGCTCAGCGCGCCGCCGATCGGGCCGCGCTCGCCTTGTCGCAACTGGACTGGCCGGATGACGCGCCGGATGAATTGCTTGCCGCGGCCCGGCATGAGCAGCGCGCCCTGACCGCCATCGCCGCCTCGCCCGATCCGCGGGCCGACCTGGTCGCGGCTTACAGTTTGACCGCGAAAATCGCCTCGCAAATGCGCCTCGCCTCGCAAGCCGTGACCGATCAGGTGCAACGGCGGATCGCCGCGCTGCGGTGGCGTTTGTCGCTGCTGGGCGGGTTCATCATCGTCGGCGCGATCGCGCTGGGCGTCTGGCAGCATCGCGGGGTGATGCGACCGCTGTCGCGACTGGCCGCGGGCGTGCGCGAACTGGCGGCCGGCCGCTTCGACCGGCGCGTCAGCGAACGAGGCCCCGCCGAACTGGCCGCGCTCGCCGCCGAGTTCAATCAGATGACCGACCGCTTGCGGCAGTTTTACGAAAACCTCGAACAACAGGTGCGCGACAAGAGCCGCCAACTGGCGCAGGCCGAACGATTGGCCAGCGTCGGCTATCTCGCGGCGGGCGTGGCGCACGAAATCAACAACCCCCTGGGCATCATCGCCGCGCACGCGGAATTGGCCCTTCGCAAGATGAAAAACGATGACCCCGCCGCCCCCGCGATGCGCGTCGTCGTTGAAGAAGCGTTTCGCTGCAAGCAGATCACGCAGCGGTTGCTCTCGCTGTCACGCGGTTCGCGCGAGCGTCGGCCGGTGTCATTGAAAGCGCTGGCCGAGCAGACCGTCGGGATGGTGCGGCAGTTGCCGCGTGCCGCCGGTCAATCGCTCAGGGTTGAACTGACCGATCCGTTGAACGTCAGCGCCGATGCGTCGGAAATCAAACAGGTGCTGTTGAACCTGTTGCTGAACGCGCTGGATGCGTGTCCGCCAGGTGGTGGCCGCGTGACGATCACCGGGCGACGGGATGGCGCGAGGGTCGAACTGCGCATCACCGACAACGGGCGCGGCATGAACCCCGCGACGCTCGCCAAAGTGTTCGAGCCGTTCTACACGGCCCCCGGAAGTTCATACCCCGGAAGTTCGGAAAGGCCGCATCTGCCGGGGACCGGCCTGGGTTTGTCGATCAGCCACGCCATCATCACCGAACACGCCGGCGAACTGATCGCCCACAGCGAAGGCGAAGGTCAAGGCGCGACGTTCACCCTGCGACTGCCGGCCATTGAAACATATGTACCGCGGAGACGCGGAGACGCAGAGAAGGCATAACCAATGGTTTTATCTTCTCCGCGTCTCCGCGTCTCCGCGGTAAAATCGTTTTTTCTGGTGGTGACACAACATGACTCACGCGACCGAACAACCCGAACCCCGCCGGCATGTGCTGATCGTCGAAGATGAACCGCGCCTTGGTCAGGTGCTCGGCCAGGCGATGGTGGAACTTGGTTACACCGCCACGGTCGTCCGCACCGGCGAGGAAGCCCTGCGCCGCATGGGCGAATCGCCGCACTCGATCATGATCCTCGATTTAAATCTTCCGGGGGTCGGCGGACTGGACGTGCTCGAAAAAGTCCGCGCCACACAAGGCGATGTCGCGGCCATCATCCTCACCGGCTTCGGCGACCTGGAATCAGCGAAGCGCGCGATTCATCTCAATGTCGTCGAGTTCCTCACCAAGCCCGCGCACCTGGGCGATCTGGAAATCGCGCTGAATCGGGCTGAGCAACGTCTGCGCGAACGCGACATTGAACGGCTGCGACAACGTATTTCAGAAGGCATGGAGGCAAGCACATCCCCGGCCGGCGGGGGTGATTCGGGTGGCCCGAATGATGCGACGTTGAAGTTGGAGGAGTTGGAAAAACGCGCGATTCTCGCCTCGCTGGAACGTCACGAAGGCAACCGCGAAAAAGTGGCGAAGGAACTCGGCATCAGCGTGCGAACCCTGTATTACAGGTTATCGCAATACGACCCCCGGAAGTAACCCCCGGAAGTAATCCCCACTCGTCATTTCGCTTTTCGGCGAAGTTCCGCGAGAAACGCCGCGACGCGGTTCTGCACATCCGGCGACGCCTTGACCATCCAGCCAGGACCGCGAGGCAATGGTGATGACGCCCGATTCATCCGCGGCCCAACCAACGTCGATGCCCACGTCCGCCGGAACGGCCCCGGCCCCGGCTCGGTGTTTCGCCGGTCGATGATGTCCAGCATCGGCTGAATGTTGACGTGCCGAACGATGGGTTTTTCATCGAGACGATAACTCCACATCACGTGCAGACCGTCAACACGTTCCACCATGACCACCAACGGCGCGGCATTCAAAACATGTGCAAGAACCACACGGGCCGGCAATTTTTCCGCGTGCAAAAAAACACGCACCTTGTCCTCGCCAAGCGGACCCACATGCAGCGGCACATGCGCGCGTTCGGCGATCTGTGTGACCGCATCGACGAACTTCACACCGTTGAAGGTGATCGTCAGCTTTGTGTCCAACCGGGGGTCGTGAAAAACTTCCGGGGGCGGGCCGAGGGCGCTGGTGACGTCGGGGATGCGATGGTGCCAGAGGTAAGTGCCGGCGATCGCGCCGATCAACAGCGTGGCGGCGATGAGCGGGCGGCGATGGCGATGCAGGCGTCGAAACATGGCGTACCCGGAGCATGGGGAACGGGCGGCGAATATTCCCATCATGTCCCCGGATGAGACGTTGTGCAAGACGTTATTCTTCCGTTTCGGGGGGCGGGGGTTGGAGACTCCCCGCCTGCTGAAGCAGGCGGGCCGAGGGGGGCGTTGCTTCCGGGGTTCCGGGGGCGGGGGCGGGGGCCTCGAAGCGGGTTTGGCCGGTTTTGAGCATGAGTGTGATGTATTGGGAACAGGCGCTGCAGTAGCCGCCCATGGGGAGGCGGGTTTTGAGGCCCTTGACGGTTTGGACGTTGTTTTCGCGGGCGAATTGTTTGATTTGTTCAAAGCTCATGTTGCTGCATTCGCAGCGGGTGAATACGTGCGGTTGCGCGGTGGTGACCATGAGTGTGGGAACCTCCCTTCGGTGGATATTGAGGAACCGGGTGCGAAGGCATTGTAGCCCGTCCCCGGACCCCCGGAAACTGGTAAAGAAATTTCAGATTCTATTATCGAGCGATTTCGCCACCCAACCGTTCGGTGAGCATTCCGCGAAACAGATCAACGGGCGCGGGTAACCCCGTCCATCGCTCGAACTGGGCGGCCCCCTGACGGACGAACATTTCCACGCCGCCGATGGTCTTGCAGCCGCGCTCCGCCGCGTCGCGCAGCAGCCGCGTTCGCATCGGATTGTAGATCGTGTCGAATACGACTTGTGGACCACGGCGGGGCCAATTAATTGGCCCCGCCGACGCCAGAGGCGACGCATCGACATTCGGGTGCATCCCGATCGGTGTGCAGTTGATCAGCACATCACATACGCTGTCGGCGATCGCATCGAGCGAAGCGGCGACGACATGCGGGTGGATAAGACCGCGACCACCGGTCGCGGCTTTGTTCGCGGAGAATTCTTCCGCCAATCGTTCGGCCCTGGCGGGGGTGCGATTGAACACCGTCACGGTCGCCCCGACATGCGTGAAACCCGCGACGACGGCCCGCGCCGCGCCGCCGGCTCCGATCACGCCGATCCGCAGATCACGCAGTTGATCCCGCTTCAAGCCCATCGCATCGCACACCGAATCCAGCGCCGCGGCATAATCGGTGTTCGACGCATACAACGAGCCGTCGTCGCGCACCGTCAGCGTGTTGGCGGCCCCGATGGTCTTCGCCAGCGGTTCGATTTCTCCGCCCTGTTCGGTGACGAAACGCAGCAGATTTTCCTTGTGCGGAATCGTCACCGATGCCCCCCGGAAGTCAAGCGGCTTGTAATCAAGCCAGGTGGCGACGGTGGCTTTGAAGTGTTCGTATTCGGGGGGGATGGGCAGAGGCAGGTACACGCCGTTGAATCCGGCGGCGTCGAAACCGGCATTGTGGATCGCGGGGCTCATGGAATGCGCGACGGGGTGGCCGATCACGCCGAACACGCGGGTGTCGTGTCGCAGGGCGTCCCAGCGATAGAGTTTTTTGAGCGTGTCGATGGAGACCTGTCCCGGCGCGGTTCCGGTGTCCGAGTCGCTGGTGGAGGCGAAGGTGAGCAGCGCGCCGAATTTTTTGGCCAGGACGCGCGAGGGCAGACCGGCTTCGCCCATGCACAGCGCGATGGTGGGTTTGTGTTGGGCTTCGAGCAATTCAAACGCCTGGACGTTATCGCGCAGCGAGCGGGCGGCCCAGGCGACTTTGACCACGCGGCAGGCGTGGGCATGAACCATCGCTTCGACGGATTGGAACAGGTCGGGCGGTCGCCCCCGGAAATCGTGCGAAGAGAGAATCAACCCGCCGGTGAAGTTGTTCAGCGCATCGGGGTCGCGCAGGTAGGCCTTGAGTTCGAGGTCGATGTAGGCGGGATGTGCGTCGGCGGCGGCGCGGAAGGTGGCGATGCGATGGGTTTCATCGCCGTCGTAGAGGCCACCCTCCCACGTCGGCCGGCAGGTGACGATGCAGGGCAAGGGAGAGCGGCGGATCAGGGCCGCCAACTCCCGGGGGTTCCGGGGATCGGCGGTGAATTGGTCGATGCGAAACTCAACCATCTCCGCTCCGCGCCGGGCGGCGGCGGCGACATCCGCCAGGGCCGATTCCAGATCATGGACAAAAATGGCGACAGCCAGGTGGGTCATCCCGGCAGTATAACCGGCTCCTCTCATCGCTCATCGCTTCTCGCTTCCGCATTCACGCTCCGGCGTTGCGGCCTTTGCCGGCGCTCTTGGCCTGATAGAGCAGGTCATCGGCCACTTCCAGCAGATGTAAGCCGCTGCTCACGCCGTCACGCAGCAATGACGAGATGCCGACCGACACGTCGAGATGTTGCTCGTTGCCCAGCAGCGTCTGGGCCTGTTCCTTGATGAGTACGCGGAGGCGGGCGGCGAACTGATCGGCCCGCGCCGTGTCGCAGCCGGGCATGAACACCGCGAACTCGTCG
>JBAYVY010000175.1:0-7615 GCA_041674345.1 Phycisphaeraceae bacterium
CTTTTTCGTGCATCTGCTGGCCGGACTGATCGCATATGCCAAGCAACCCAGGAAACCCTCGCTGCGGCTCGATCCCGACGTGGACTTCCCCCATTGCCTCGCCTCTTAAACAAAACTCAGGTTGAGGGAATGTTCAATATTCAATGTCCAATGTGCGATGTGCGATGTGCGATGTGAAGAAAGCGCGTGACCGATAATCTGTGCGTCAGCGTCTGAACAACATCGCACATTCCCTCATCCCGGCAACTGGGGCAGGGTGTGTTCGAGGACGTGCAGTGAGCCGTGGATGTGCGTGGGGTTGCCTTCGCTGGCCAGGTAGGCCGGGGCGGCGCCGGCGAGCAAAGCGCGGCGGATATTGGCCAGCAGGGGCCAGTTGCTTTCGAGCTTCAGGCCCAGCGTTTTGCGTTCGTGCGACACGGCCTTCACCAGATCATGTCCGCGGAAGTATTGCTCCCGGCCCCAGTAGATGTGTTCGAGATACACCGCGTCTTCGACCCAGTGTCCGGCGTGAACGCAAGCGAAGTCGAAGATCATCGCTCCGGGAAGCGGCCGGCCGGGAAGGGGGGCGGGATCGCGGGTCATGACGTTGGCGAGGTGGACGTCGCCGTGGCACCAGTGCTGGATGTCGCGTTCGTTCCAGACCCGCAGCAGTTTTTTCGATTTTTTGTGGAGGATTTTCAGCGCGTGGTGCCAGCGTTGTTCCTCGGCCAGTTCGTGGTTGTGAACGTGTTTGCGGGCGCGGCGGAGGATGTCGGGCCAGTCTTCACGGCGCGGGGGCTGATCGACGGGATAACGTTCGGCGGCGGCGTAGAAGCGGGCGAGGGTTTGCACGATCAGATTCCACTCGGCCCCATGCCAGGACGAATCGAGCGGGCCGTGGGGCAGACGCTCCATCACGACCCACGCCAGGTCGTAACCGTTGACCGACATATCGCCGGCCAGCAGACGCGGCACGACATCGCCGAACGAATGCTGATCGGATTGGAGGCGGCGGAGCCAGTGCAGTTCCTGCGGGGGAACGGGGAGTTTGACGACGACGGGATGATCCAGTCCTGCGTGACGATAGGTGGCATAGCCGGTGAGGGCGCCGCCGCGTTGCCAGTCGGTGCGGAACCAGTGGATATCGGATAAGCATCCCCCGCAGGCGTGCTGGATCGCCGGTGCGAGTCCTGTGCCCAGCATGGGCGACAAATGCGGATCGGGCTTGCCCACACCCCCGGAAGTGAAGGTTCGTGAGGCAGGGGCGGTCGCCTGAGTGGGCAAGCCCGACCGACCTTCGTGAGGGTCGGTCATGCTGATCTCCTTACGACTTCACTTTACGCCGATGAAGGGAGGGTGGCAAGGGAATTGGGTGATTGGGTGATGTTTGATTGGGTGAAGTGGGAACCCAAGGCGACGTTCGCCCCCGGAAAAGACTCGCTTTGCCTTGGCTTGGAAAAAAAGGTTCGGCTCCGGCTATTTCACCCAATCATCCTTCACCCAATCACCCAATATCATCATTCCGGCTGCGCGTAGCGATTGGTCGCGACGGTGATGAGCGATTGCATCATCTGCTCGACGGGGGTGTAGTTGCCCTTTTTCAGCAGGTCGGCCAGGTATCGGCGCTGGAGCTGATCGAACTTCCCGGCACGAAGGATTTGCTCGATTTCAAGATACACATCGTGGAGCGGCACGACCTTGCCCTCCTCGACTTTTTCGAGGTACGCCCAGCCGAAGCCCTTGTCGAGGGTGACACGCGGGGTGTGCCGGCCGACTTGGAGGCCGCGGACGGCTTGATTGAGTTCGGCCCAGGCGAAGACGTTGTAATCGGCCAGTTGAACTTTGGCCGGGTCCACCACGCCGCCGGCCTCGGCGCGATAGGTGCTGTATTGTTTGGCGACCTGCTCGAAGGGCTGATCGGCTTTCAGGGCGTCGTCGATTTCGTCGGCGGTTTTCTCGTCGCGCGCGCGGATCAGTCGCAGGTACACCGCCGGCGCGGGGTGATACTGATCGGGGTGTTCGTTGTAATATCGCACCACTTCCCTGCGATCGACGAACACCTTGGGATACAACTTGTCGCGCAGATATTTCTGGATGAGAATCGTCTGGCGATGTTCTTCGACGGCTTGCTGGAGCGTCACGCCGCGCGACTTCATCAGGCCTTCCTCGGTCATCGCGATGGTTCCGCCGAACCTCGAGATCACATCTTCGCGGTATTTCTGGAGCATGCCGAGCAGTCCCTGTTCTTCCTGTTTGCTCAGGCCGGCCTGCGCCTCGGCGAGGATCAGTTCGTTGGTGACGATTTCGCGGAGTTTGGCGGCGAGCAGTCCGCCGGCCTGTTGCTGGAAGTCGCGCCGGGGCCGGTTTTTCCCGAGCGTGGAAAGCTGCTCTTCGCCGACGGCGTGGAAAATGCGACTGGCGTAAATGGGTTGGCCGTTGATCTGGCCGACCATCGCATCGACGGTGTAGTTGTCCTGGTCGGCGGGGGTTTGCACGCGCTGCGCGACGGCGTCGCGTCCGGTGGCGGCGAAGATTTCGTTGGGCTTGACGTCGGCGGTGTAGGTCGGTTCGGGATGGGGCAGGTTGGCGTTTTTTTCCGCGTCATTGCAGCCGGTCTGCGGCAGACAGAGGCAGATCAATCCGCCAATCGTGATGAGGGTCGCAATCGGTCGCTGGATCAAGGTGGATGCTCCGCTGAATAAGGTATGCCGACGCAGTAGAGCATAAGACGAGGAGGGAGCGATGGCAACGTCGGAACGTGTTTGGCTACTCCACAACAAAGGTGGTGACGTTGGCGATCAGTTTGCCGTTGACCAGGGGGATGGGTTGATTGTTCGCGTTCATGTAGGTGCCGCCGTTCGACATGATGATGTAGCCGAGCGTGTGTCGGCCCTTGGTGAGAGCGATTGACTTAGGCAGTGTGAACGTCCATTCGGCGGGTTCGCCGACCAGTCGTTGCGTTGCCCAACCCCGGATATATTTCGCTTTTTCCGCGGATAACCGCAGGGCTTTGCCGTCCATCAGCACGACGCAATTTTCGCCATCTCCGTCATAGGGCATCCACCAGCAGACGGGTTGGCCGGAGGTGTTCACGGCTTGGGCGCAAAAAGTGACGGGCGCACCGACGTTAAATGTAACGACGGCCGGGCGGATGCGCAGCTTCACGCCATCGATCGACTCACCGAACGGCGTGGCGGGCGATACATCCGGGTCGTCATAAGGGGGGCTGAGGATCAGCGTGCCCGTGCCTTGTTCGGTGACGAACCCGGCACTCAGTTTGGCGATTTTCGGCGCGAAGCGGCTTCGCTTTCGGAATTTTGCGACGATGTTGACTCCTGCCAGCGGCAGATGCACCATCCGGTTCCGTGCCGTGTTGGGCGGATACTGGTCTGCGATTCGCTGCACTTCCAATTCGACCGGCGTGCCGTCGGTCGTGAATGCTTCGAGTCGTCCGATGTTGGCATAGGTATCGGCAAGCACCTCATCGTCCCGCGCATCGACTGTGGCCGGTACACGCACCTCCTGTTTCCATGCGGGTTGAACTTTCAGGCGTACTTCGCTCCAGCCGTCCTCGCCGGAGAATGTGAACTTGGCGTCGGCCAGTCGCAGGATGTCGTTTGCCGGTATGGAAACCGGCCAGGTCGTGGTCGCCGGTCGTACAGAAATGTCTTGCCATGTTTCCAGCCGTATGACGGTTCGGCCATGTTCGCCGGGCGTTTCGCCGGCGATCAGATATTCGCCGGTGACGTGCGCTTCGCCGTCGGTCGTGGCGGCATCTTTCGGAAAATAAACGATCCACGTCCATGCGTCGGCCGGGCGCAATTCCAACGGAACGCCGCAGGTGGTCAAATTGGGCCTGCCTCTCTCAAAAGGCCACGCGGTGTAATCCACCTGTCCTCCATGTGATTCAACGGCCAGTTGCCTGGGGGTGTAACCGAGATACAGGGCCGAAGGTTGATCGGGGTGTGGGTCAGTGGGTTGACTGGGTTGGAGAAATCGGACCATGGAGCAATTCGGCGTCAGGCCTGCGGGATTCGGTTCGGCACCGGGACGCCGGGTGTCCGTCACTTTGACGAGCATCTCGAACGGTTGCCCGGCGATCACGGGGCTGGGCCGTGTCGTGATGCTCAGTTTCAGCGGCGGTTGCGGCAGAACTTCGATTCGCCCGATGGCTTGAATGACCGATGGGCCGGGATTCATCAGTTGCTCGGCCTTGGTGAATTGCAGGCGAATGAGTTTGCCGTCATAAGCAGCCAGTTGGGGATGCAGTTCGGATGCGACGTAGAAATAGCCGAAATGTCCGACGCCCATGCGGTCGCGGTGGTAATAGCCCTCGAACGTGCCGGAGGTGGGCATGCACTCCGCGCGAGCGGCTGGGAGCAGTGACAGCCAGCATATTCCCAAGAGCAATCCAAGTGCCCGATGACGCGCATTCATGGAGTTCTCCCGATAAAGACACATCCATTTTATTCAGTAGCGTACCACACTCCATCATATGTGACTGTCATGTAAGACGCCGCAAGCGTCGTATTGTTCTGTTTAACTTCCCCTTCCGCCTTTCGACTTTCCCCCTTATACTGACCGCTTTCATTTGAGGAAGGCCCGGCCATGTCTGACGGACAAAATAAATTGCATATCGACAGCGACTGGAAATCGCAGGCGCAGGCGGAGAAGCAACGCCTGGCTGAGGAAGCGAGGACGAAGGCCCCCGGAAGTGCGGCTGCGTCGGCAAGTGCCAAGCCGCAAGCGGCTGGGGCGGCGGGTGTCGGCGGGGACAAGGGCCGAACATCGGGGACGGGCCGGCAACTGCCGCCCGCCGATTTTCGCACGCTGGTTTCCACGATGGTGACGCAGGCGATGTTCGCGATGGGCATGATCCCCGATCCGCAGACCGGCCGGCGCATGGCGTCACTGGACATGGCGCGGCATCACATCGACATGCTCAGCGTCATTGAATCCAAAACCAAAGGCAACCTCGACGACGAAGAAACCAAACTGCTGACCAGCGCGCTGTACGAATTGCGCATGCAGTACGTGCAACTCAGCCAGCAGGTGATCGCGCAACAGATGGGAGCGGATACGAAATGACGAATGAATGCCCAATGACGAATGGGGAAACGGGCAGTCCCGGAGGTTTCGTCATTCGTCATTTGTCATTCGTCATTCTTTCGTCATTTGACATTCGTCATTCGTCATTTGCTTTCAATAGCCATTGACGACCCGCGCCAAAAACGTATGATGCTCTGCCCAATTGGATATGTATGTCCACGATCCAGGTTGGACATGAACGCGAAAGGATCGCTTCCGTGACGACTTCTAACACTGTTATCGCCGCCCGTCCCGGTGCCATCGGGGGCAAGCATCACTTCCTGCTTCGCCGCCTGCATTCGCTCACCGGCATCGTTCCCATCGGCCTGTTCCTCATGTTCCACCTGTTCACCAACATGCAGATGGCCTTTGGAACCTTCCAGCATGAGGTCAACTGGATTCACTCCCAGCCGGCGTTGATCTTCATGGAAATCTTCGTCCTCGCTCTGCCCATCGCCTTCCATGCCCTGCTCGGCCTGGCGTACACCTTCATCGGCGCTCAGCCCAACACCACCCACTATCCCTACTGGGACAACTGGCGTTATCTCCTCCAGCGCGTCACCGGCGTCGTCGCGCTCTTCTTCATCGCGCTCCACGTCCTCACACTTCGCGGCAAACTCAACGTCTTCGGCTGGTTCACCCCCTTCTTCGTCCATGGCGCCACCCCCGCCGGTCAACACATCGACCTCGCCACCGCATCCACCGCCATCGCCTTCCACGCAAGCTGGCTGGTCGTGCTGTTCTACGCGGTCGGTGTGCTGTGCGTCGTCTATCACTGGTGCAACGGCCTGTGGACCGCCGCCATCACCTGGGGCCTGACCATCAGCGTCGCCGCTCAACGCAAGTGGGCTTATTTCTGCGGCGTGATCTTCGCCGGTCTGATGGTGTTCAGCATCATGGCCATCGTCGCGGCCGTTCGTTACACCCCCAGCGATGTTGAAATGGCCGCGTACAACAACGAAGTCGCCCAATTGAAAATGAGCTGCGTCACCGGCGAAACCGCTCCGATCGTGAACGAGCAACCGGCGCACTGAACCCCACAAGCAATTTCTGATTTCGGATTTCGGATGTCTGATTTGAAGTGACATCGCCCGGCATCGGCAATCCCAATCAGAAATCAGAAGTCAGAAGTTAGAAGTCGGAAATCAGCAATCGGACATCCCAAAGGTTTGACAATGGCCAATTCCAAAAAACGTGTGATCGTAGTCGGCGGCGGACTGGCGGGCCTGGCGGCCACCATCCGCATCGCCGAAGCCGGCATGGACGTCGATCTGTTCTCCCTCGTTCCCGTCAAACGCTCCCACAGCGTCTGCGCACAGGGCGGCATCAACGCCTGCACCGAACCCGTCCGACAAGAGGGCTTCACCGAATGGGGCCACTTCGACGAAACCCTCTACGGCGGCGACTTCCTCAACCATCAGCCCCCCGCATATGAAATGGCCCACTGGGCGCCCAAGATCATCGACCTGATGGACCGCATGGGCGTGCCTTTCAACCGCACCGGCGAAGGCAACCTCGACCGTCGATACTTCGGCGGATCGCTCTTCCGTCGCACTCACTTCTCCGGCGCATCGACCGGCCAGCAATTGCTCTACGCCCTCGATGAACAGACCCGTCGCTACGAAGCGACCGGCAAAGTCACCAAGTACGAGTTCTGGGAGTTCCTCTGGCCCGTCACCGACACCGAGGGCGCTTGTCGCGGCATCATCGCACAAGACCTGCGCACCATGACGATCAAGGCCTTCAAGGCCGACGCCGTGGTCATGGCCACCGGCGGCTGCGGCCTGGTGTTCGGCAAGAGCACCATGTCCGTCATCTGCACCGGCGGAGCCGCCGCCCGCTGCTACCAGGCCGGCGCGGCGTTAGGCAATCCCGAAATGATCCAGGTCCACCCCACCGCCATCCCCGGCGAAGACAAGTGTCGCCTCATGTCCGAATCCGCCCGCGGTGAAGGCGGTCGCCTCTGGGTTCCAGCCATCAAGGGGGCCGACGGAAACTGGAAGCCCCATCCCGACTCCGGCCGCGACCCCCGAAAGATTCCCGACAACGAACGCTGGTACATTCTCGAAGAAAAGTATCCGAAGTATAAAAACCTCGTCAGCCGCGACGTGGCCACCCGCGAAATTTTCTTCGCCTGCCGTGACGGGTTCGGCGTGGCCGGCGGGCGTCAGGCGTATCTCGACATCACCCATCTGCCTTCCGACACCAAAAACAAGCTGCACGCCATCCTCGAAATCTATCAGAAGTTCACCGGCGACGATCCCCGCGAAATGCCCATGCGAATCTTCCCCGCCGTCCATTATTCAATGGGCGGCTTGTGGACCACCTACACCCCCGAAAAACGCGCCCCCGATCGCCACGCCGGCGACATCGGCGACTCCGTCACCGGCCTCAAGCTCGGCGACCCGAAGAACATGATGACCCACATCCCCGGTCTCTACGCCTTCGGCGAAGTCAATTACCAATACCACGGCGCCACACGCCTCGGCGCCAACGCACTGCTCAACTGCATCTTCGACGGCATCTTCAACGGACCCGGCGTCGTCAA
>JBAYVY010000176.1:0-7547 GCA_041674345.1 Phycisphaeraceae bacterium
CCGTAACCGATGGGGCAGAACAGGTCGATCAACCGGCAGGCCGGGGGGCAGCCGGGGTATTCGAGTTTGAGTTGCGGCTGGGGATCAATGGTGATCTGATCTTCCAGTTTCAGAGGCGGCTGGTATTGATCGACGGGGGTATCCTCGATTTCGACGATGCGTTCGACCCGCGGCGCGGAGTGAAGTTCTTTTTGGGTTCGGGACTTTTTCTTTTTCTTGCGGCCGTTGGGTTCGGGGCCGCGGTTTTGGCCGAGTTCGATGGTAATGCGATTACCGGCTCGTAGATCGTACGAGTCAATGAGGCGGGCCGGAACCAATGGGTCGTTGGGCTGGACCAAAACGGTGTGGTCCATCCGCCGCAATCTGCCATCGGCGCGGTCCGGCTGCAATTCGAGTATGCCGGTGCGAAGCTGCATGAGTTCCCGTAATGTCGGGGGAGACCGAAAGGGGCGGATTCGATAGGTTGAAGGACGCCTCCAGACGGTGCTACTGAATAGAAATATGACGAATAAACGGTCGTCTGTCAAGCGGATAGCGGGCGGAACATGAAAATAATGTGCAATCGCCCCCCGCCGGTGGTATTCTGGGCAAGGCCGACTTGGGGAACCACCATGAACATGATGCGATTCGGATGCGCGGCACTGACGATGATCCTGCTGGCAATCAACGGTTGCGTGGAACTGACCGGGCAACGGTTGAGCTGGCGGTACGACGCGGAGAAGGATGAACTGACGGCGTTGCTGTTTTATGATGGGATACATCATAATGCGAACGGCGATGTTCCCATCCCATTCATTGGAGAGGATCAGACACCCCCGGATGAGAAACGCGAACAGGCCGTGAAAGACTTGACCGAGTTCGTGAAGAACGGCGACATCATGCTCGCCGACTGGTTAGGCCACATCTTTGAACCGGCAAGATTGAAGAAGGAACTGGCCGACGCGAATGCGCACCTCAAGCCCGCCGAGCGACAACTGATGCAACAGGCATTGGACTCGGTACACACCCACGCCATCGGCCACTACCGCGATGCCGAGGGGCACATCGGCGCGGTACAGCAAATCACGATCACGCAGGCCTCGAAACTCGTCGCGGCCGCCAACGCTGCCATCAACGAAGCCGCCATCAACGGAGAGATAATCCCGGACGATGCCTTCCAACGCACACAAAAACTCATGCGGGAAGCGGCGAAGCGAAATCACGCCTGGCTCAAACTCGACGGCAACAGCATCGTTTACGCCATGCCGGTCGATCGCGGCGAATGGGCGGCGATCATGGCCAAGTTCTGGAGCGATGACAATTTCCGAAAATATTGGGTGCAACTGCTCACCAGCGCCCCGGTCAGTTACACCGAACAGGGCGGCATCGTCACGATCCGTCTCGGCGATCCAGCCACGCCGAATACGTTGCGGTATCGCGTGGATGAGCGTTACGCCGACAATCTCGTCGAGCCGGTGAAGCAAAACATTCCCGCCGATCTGAACGCGGCGCTGGCGAAGTATCTGCTCAATGACAAGCCGGCGAAGAACGCCGACCTTGATGCGATCATCGCCTTCGGCCCGCCGGAACAGCAGGTGATGGCGCTGCTGCCCGGAGCGAAAAGAGAAGTCGCTATGGCGGAGCAGGCGATTCCATCGATCACGAACGCGGCCCTCGCGCGACTGCAAAGCTGGGCGGCGTCATGGAACGCGGCCAACAGTTACCCGCAGGCGCCGACGGAAATACCGATGCAGCCATCGCCCGCCGCCGACACGCCGCCGGAGTCCGACACCGCCGCGTATTTCAAACAGTGGGACGCCTGGTTGAAACAGATGGCGAGTTATCCGGTGGAAGCGGCCCCCGCCCCCGGCGCATCCGCCGAACCAACGCCGCACAACTCGGCGGGGTCACTTAAGTGATCCCGCCCACGCCCCGCGTTGCGTACCGTCACCGGTCGCAACGTGCGGCTCATCCAACTGATCGGGCATAAACCGCCGGGCAATTCGTGCGTGGTGGTCGTCGCAAAGCCGAAGCCCTCGAACCATTGACGCAACGCGCCCTGCGCGGCGGGCATCATCAATTCCATGCGCATCAATTCCTGTTCACGCCCCCACGCCAGCGCGTACACCATCAGCGCCGAGCCGATGCCCCGCCTGCGATATTCGGGCAGCACCGCCAGCCGGGCGATTTCGCCGGTGCGGTGATCGAGTACGCGCACGGCGACCATGCCGACGATTTGCCCGTCGATTTCAGCGACGTAAAACGTCCGCCCCAGTTGCCGGTCGGCGGCATAACGCTGCGCGTCAGATGTCAGCACTGGGGAAAATGAGTTGCCGACGGGCGGCAATGCCTGGCGGATGACCGCCACGATGACCGGGCCGTCGCGCAGGGACGCTGGGCGGATTCGCAGTTGGGTTTGTTCGTCGGTTCTTCGCATGTCATTCACGGTCGGGTGCATCCTGCACCTCCAATCTTCCTTCGCCACAAGGGCGACAAAAAAGCCCCGCGATCTCGGATCGCGGGGCTTGCTTCAGCATTCGGGTTGCTTGAAATCCAGCCGCTACGATCCGTTTGATCCGCTCATATGACGGGCCATGACGACGAAGCACACACGGCGCTCGCCGGTCGTCGGCTTGTCAAAGCGGGCCGAAATGGTCTGTGGCGACAGTTTCATAGTCCAACCAGTTAAGCACTTTTTCCCGCGAAAGTCAAGCGAAATCGCGTTTTTCATTTTTCCCATTCCCTGCTCGCCTCCAAGCCCGGCCATGCCGTCCTCGGCTTGGCCGGGATGAACCACGCCGAATTCCGCACCGATTACGCCAACGCCTTGCCGCACTGATCGCAAAACGTTGAATCCGCCTCATTGCTCGCCCCGCATCCGCGACAAACGATTGTCAGCGGTTTGCCGCATTGATCACAAAACTTCGACCCTACCTGATTCGCCGTCCCGCAAGCCGGACAATGCACCATTGTCCCGTTCCCATGGGTTCCGCTCATGCCTTCTCGCAATCCCACAGCGATCGATCGCGTCAGCGTCCGCACGCTTTCCTGCGACCCTTCGGCCATGTAATTCACCACATCCTTGCCCACCGGCGCGATCTCGTTGGACACATACCGCGCCACTGTCCCCATGTACGCGAATTTCGTGATCGCCCCACCGATACCGAGCAGCGGCATTCCGACAAAGGCGCACCAGAAATAGCTTGGCGGGCCGAAGCCGCTGCGGTCAACACTATGAAATTCGTTCGGCATCGGAATGCTTGATGACAGCCCACCGCTCGAAGAACCAAAGCCGTTGAGACTCTGGAAGAAGCTGCCAATTCCAACAAGAAGGAAAATCGCCCCGACGATCATCATCAGCGGCCCCACGACGCGCATCACATCCCGCGCCCCCGAATAGCCGCCGGTGCGATCCAAATATTTCCGTTCCAGCGGTTCCTGCACGACACACCCCCTTTCGGCTGATGAACAACGATGACTATGCTACCACTTTTCGCCCTCGCATCGCCGCCAAAGCCGCGCTTCGCCGTCGCACATCTGCGTCACAGCAAATCAATCACCATCTTCCCGATCTCGTCCGTCTTGTAGCCCGAACGGTCCAGCTTCTTGCCCGCGAACTTCGGCGTGACCTTCCGCACGGCTTGGCCGATGCGCTCGCCCGCTTTCACCGCCGCGTCGTTGCCCTTGATCCGCCCCACTTCCCGGCACATCAAACCAATCGAATCAATCGCCGCGATCGGATTGGCGATGTTCTGGCCCGCGATGTCCGGCGCGCTGCCATGTACCGGCTCGAACATGCTGGGGGCCGTCCCATCCGGGTTGAGATTGCCCGACGCGGCGATGCCCATGCCTCCGGCGATCGCCGCGCCAAGGTCCGTGATGATGTCGCCGAACATGTTCGGCACCACGATCACGTCGTACACTTCGGGGCTGGCCACCATATACATGCAGCACGCATCGACATGATGATAATTCGTCGTCACCCCCGGAAACTGCTTGGCGATATCCATAAAAGTGCGATGCCAGGTCTCACCGGCGAACGTCAGCACGTTCGTCTTATGCACCAGCGTCAGTTGTCCCCGGTATCCCAGCCGCTTGCGGCTTAGCACGACCTCGAACGCATAACGAATGCAACGCTCCGCCCCGAAGCGCGTCGCCACCATCGTCTGTTCCGCGACTTCGTGGGGCGTGCCCTTGCGCATGATCCCGCCCATGCCCACATACAAATCCTCCGTGTTTTCACGCACGCAGATGAAGTCGATGTCCTTCTCCGTCTTGTTCCTCAGCGGCGTCTCAATGCCCGGATACAACTTCACCGGCCGCAGATTCACATACTGATCCAGATCAAACCGCAGCTTGAGCAGAATACCTTTTTCGATCACGCCGCCCGCCAGGCGCGGGTCGTTGGGCTTGCCCCCCACCGCGCCGAGTACGATGGCGTCATACCCGCGCAACGTGGCGATGTCTTCATCCGTCAGCACATGCCCGGTCTTCAAAAAATGCTCAGCACTGAACGGAAACTCCGTCGTGGTGTAAACAAACCCATCCGCCTTCCCCGCCGCCGCGAGTACGTTGAGCGCCGCATTCGTCACTTCCGGCCCGATGCCGTCCCCGCCGATGATCGCCAGTTTCATGGTCATAGGAAATCTCCGTCAAGGTATGAACCGCACAAGGTAGATTGACAACGCTCGACTCGCAAGCGAGCCGGGGCGTGCCGCCCCGGTGTCGCATGAATCCGGCGCATCGCAGTTTTCCCGCTTCCAACAATCACCGGGGTGACACGCCCCGGCTCGCTATAATGGCGGCTGATTCACTAACAATGGGGTGCTCTCATGAAACACATCTTCCGCTGGGGCGGTGTACTGGTTTTCATCTTTGCAACGCTTTTTCGTCTTCACGCGCGCATGATACTTCCCCACAGCTTTTCATGGTCCGGTGACTTCGCCACCTCCCACTGGGGGGTCATGCTATCCGGCTTCGGCGACATCACGACCGTCGTCGCTCTGCTGAGCGGGCTGGCATTCTTGTTGTCATTCACCAACCTGCTCGATGATCGGCAAGACCCTTGACGCGATTGACACGACCGATTTATCTGTTGCTCTTACTGCTGCTGGCCGGTTGCGCCACGACACCGCGCGCTGCGCCGCTCAGCGGTGAAGCCGCGGCTTATCAGCGGGATGTGGCGATGCTGACGTCGGAGAAGTTCGAGGGGCGCGGGGCGGGGACGGGGGGGAATGAAATGGCGACGGCGTGGCTGGTCGAGCGGTTTCGGGAGATCGGGTTGAGGCCAGCGTTTTCGGGATCGTATTTGCAGGGGTTCGCGCTGGCGGATGGAACGGTGGTGAATAATGTTGGGGGATATATTCCGGGAACACTTCCGGGGGCGGGGGCCGGGGCCGGGGCCGGGCCTGCTGAAGCAGGCCCGCCTCGGGGACCGGGAGTTATTATTGTCGGGGCGCATCTGGATCATTTGGGGTATGGGGAGCGGGACAGTTTTTCTTACGTTCATGCGATTCATCCGGGGGCGGATGACAATGCTTCGGGCGTGGCGGGGTTGTTGCTGCTGGCGCGGCGATATGCGCAGCGCATCGCGGACGATAGCGCGTCGGCGAATCGTCCGGCGATTCTGTTCGTGGCGTTCAACGCGGAGGAATGGAAGATGGCCGGGTCGAAGTATTTCGTGTCGCATCTGAACGAAACGCGATGGGGCAAGTCACAGATCATCGCGATGGTGAACATGGACATGATCGGGCGATTGCGGGGCGACATGCTGTACGTGTTCGGACTGGACACGTCGCCGCAGTGGGCGGATCGGTTGGCGCGCGCGACGGCGGGTGCGAAATCGACATTGCGTGTGCGGACGTTCGGCACGGCGAACACGGCGAGCGATCAGCAGCCGTTCGCGGAGGCGGGTAATCCGGGGGAGACGGGGGTGCCGGGGGTGCCGGGGATTCCGGGGGGACCGGGGATTCCGGGGGTGCCGGTGCTGCAATTTTTCACGGGGAAACATGAGGATTACCACCGGATCACGGACACGGCTGAAAAGATTAATTCCGAGGGCGCGGTGCGTGTGGTGGATGTGGTGGACAGGGTGATTTCGGATTTTTGATTTTGGATTTGTGATTTGTGATTGGCGGAAATCATCCCGGCCAAGCCGCGGACGGCATGACCGGGCTTGGCAAATCGCAAATCCAAAATCACAAATCACCCATTCCGTTCACGCGGCGTTTCGCCACTGGCGGGCTTCGCCATCGCGGCCGAGACGGTCGAGCCAGTGGGCGATGCGTTGTCGAAGCAGGGGTTTGTCCACGGAGTCGGCCAGACGTGCGACGGCATGGGGGCGACGGGCGGTCATGACTTCGATCGCGCCGGCCAGGGCGTGCAGTTCGATGTGATCGGGTTTGCGGGCGAGAGCGGCGTTGAGGACGGCGAGCGCGGCTTCGGCGGCGCCATCTTCGAGGAGCATTTCGGCGCGACAGAGCGCGGCCTGCGCGTACCCGCCGTTGATGCGGAGGGCGCGTTCGCTGTTGATCGCGGCGTGATCGCGCTGACCGAGGTGACGATGGCAGACGGCCAGGTGATGATGCAGGTCGGCGTAGCCGGGCTTGAGTTCGGCTTTTTGTTCGAGGGTGGAAGCGGCTTCGTGCAGAAGCATGGCGAGGACGGACGGTTGTTCTTCAGGGCCTTGAAGTTCATCGCCCTGTTGCCGGAGCATGAGTCGGCCGGGCGTGGCGGCGAGCCAGGCGTCGGCGAGGAGGGCCTGGCGTTGCGAATCATCGGCGGCGTGATGGAGCAGGCGCGCGGCGCGCGCGGCCAGGCGATCGCGTCCGAGCAGCGTGGCGCAGACGGCGAGGGAGGCGAGGGCACGCACGGCGGCCGGATCAGATTCGGATTGGCGGGCCAGACGCCACCAGAGGCGGCCGGCCTGCGCGAAGCGGCCGCAGCGATGATGATGGGCGGCGAGGGCGGCGGCGCGGGCGGGGTGATCGGCGGGCAGACGATGCGCGTGACGGACCATGATTTGTTCGTGGCCCAGTTCGCCGGCCAGTTCGGCGGCGAGCATGGCCAGGGGCAGTTCGTCGGGATGTTGCTCGCAGAGGCGGGTCAGGTGATCGAGGGCTTCGTGTTTGCGATCGGCCTGCCGGAGCAATCGCACGACGCGAAGTTGCATGGCTGGTTCATCGACGAGGCGGTAGCGTTCGAGCATCGCGATGGCGCGGGCGGGCTGGTGGTCGCGTTCGCACAGGTCGGCCAGGGTGATGATGTCGGCGGAGTTCCAAGTTTCATGCTCCAGGTTCAAAGTCGCGGAAGGCGTTCCCGCCGACTTGGAACCTTGAACTTTGAACCTTGAACCTTGAACTTTGAACTTTGAATCGGACAACAGCAGCAGATGTTCGAGGCAGGCGATGGCCTGGTCGTGGCGGCCGAGCTGCTCGAGGGCGGCGGCGATGAGACGAAGTGCGGCGGGATGACGCGGGGCCAGACGGGTGATTTGACGCCAGACCGTGATGGCGTCATCGGGGCGTTGAAGTTGCATCAGCGCTTTACCGCGCAGGAGCAGTTGTTCG
>JBAYVY010000177.1:0-7533 GCA_041674345.1 Phycisphaeraceae bacterium
ACATGCACAGGTGATCGATGCGTGTGGCCTTGGCGCTCTGCGCCGACAGCCGCGGCAGGCGGCGGGGCCGGCCCCGGCGTGAGCGTCGGGCGGCCTGGTGTTCCTTGTGCAGCACGGTCGGCTACCCCGAAACCCCGAAGCCCCACCACTCTTCCCACTTGTGACATTCGGGTTTACGATGCACACATGGCCCAGCCGTCTTCACAACCCGCCCCCCGTCCGACGCTCGGCATCACGATGGGCGAACCGGCGGGCATCGGGCCGGAGATCGTCGTCAAGGCGCTGGCGGACCCGGCGATCCGCAAGTTGGCGAAGTTCGTGGTGTTCGGCATGAATGAATTGATGGCCTACGCGGCGGACCTGGCGGAGATTGAGCCGTATTGGGGCCGGATTCAACACGACAGCCCGCGGACCAATTTCGACTTCGTGCATGATGTGATCGTGCTGGACTACGACGAGTTTTCGCTGCTGGGTCAAACGATCCATCAACCGACGCGGCAGGGGGGGCAGGCGTCGCTGGCGTTTTTGAAAGACGCAACCGAAGCGGCGACCCCCGGAAGTTCCAGAAAAATAGATGCGATTGTCACGGCTCCGATCTGCAAGGAATCGTGGCACCTGGCGGGTGTGAAGTGGCCGGGCCACACGGAGATGTTGCAGGCGCTGACTCACGCCAAGCGCAGCGTGATGATGTTCTGCGCCCCGAAACTGAACGTCGCATTGGCGACGATACACATTCCGTTGCTCACGCTGGAAAACGAGCTGACGATCGGGCGTGTGTTCGATCCGATCGACCTGGGGCATCAGGCGCTCGTGGCGATGGGGTATGACAAGCCACGCATCGCGGTGTGCGGGATGAATCCGCACGCCTCGGAACACGGTCTGTTCGGCGACGAGGAGGAACGATTGATCGAACCGGCGATCAGCGCCGCCCGTGAACTGGGCATCGACGTGTCAGGCCCGTACCCCGCCGATACGATTTTCATTGACGCGATCAAGGGGCGTTACGACCTGGTCGTGGCGATGTATCACGATCAGGGATTGATACCCGTGAAGCTGCTGGCGTTCGACGACGCGGTGAACGTGACGCTGGGTTTGCCGCTGATTCGCACCAGCCCCGACCACGGCACGGCGTTCGACATCGTGGGCAAAAACATCGCAAGGCCCGATTCGCTGAAAGCCGCGATACGACTGGCGGTGAAAATGGCGGGAGGCCGTTGATTTGTGATGGATGATTTTGATTTGTGATTTGAAGAGCCAAGCGGCCCATGAAATCAAAAATCCAAAATCACAAATCATCAATCGTTGAGATCACCGCCCCCGCGACGTGGCCGCCGAAGCCGGCGGCGAAAAGCGCCTGGCGGCGAATCGCGCGGCCGTCGGGTTTGGGGGGCCGCGCAGTCGGCGGATCGATTTGCTAGACTGTCGGCGTGTCCTATGATGCACTGATCTTTCGGTTTCACGCATTACAGCGGATGTTCGAGCGCAACATCAGCGAAACGGATATCCGTGATGTGTTGGAGAATGGCGAGGAAATCGAGAAATACCTGGATGATCCGCCGTGTCCGGGTCGGTTGGTGCTGGGCTGGTGCGGCGGGCGTCCGGTCCATGTGGTGGCGAGCGATGATCCGCAGGACCGGGTGACAGTGGTGATTACGGTGTACGAACCAGACCCCGCTCGTTGGGATGAATCATTCAAACACCGAAGGTGAACCGACAATGCGATGCATGATTTGCAAACATGGCCAGACGGCTTCCGCTCGGGTGACGGTGACGCTGGAACGAAAGGGCACCGCGGTGGTCTTTCGCAACGTACCGGCACAGGTGTGCCAGACCTGCGGTGAGCAATACGTGGATGAAAGCACCAGCGCCCGGCTGTTGGCCCAAGCCAATGATGCGGTTCGTGCCGGTGTGGAAGTCGAGGTCCGCGCCTATGCGGCGTAACCGATCAGGGGGCCTGAATCACCGCCCCCGCGACGTGGCCGCCGAAGCCGGCGGCGAAAAGCGCCTGGCGGCGAATCGCGCGGCCGTCGGGTTCGATGGCCAGTCGCAGCGGGGTTTGGATCGGTTCGCTGAGCCACGGCATCGGCGGACGGGTCTGCGTCTTCGCACACAACACGGCCAGCACCGCGGCGGTCAGACCGGCGGAACCCAACCCGTGACCGAGCGCGCCTTTGCAGGCATAAACATCGGGAAAGAGTTGGCGGTTTGCGGTTTGCGGTTTGCGGTTGGGATGGTTGTGCATCGCGGGGTCTTCAAGTGCAAACCGCCAACCGCCAACCGCCAACGCATCGGCGTAGGCCGCCAATTCCGACGCATCGTTGTCGAGTGTGCCGGTGGCGTGCGGATGCAGCAGGTCGATGGGGCCGCCCCCGGAAGGATGACCGGCGAACAGACGTTGTGCGACATGACGCAACGCCGGGCGATCGGGCGACAATCGCATGATGTCATCGGCTTCGGATGCGACGGCGGTGTCGGTCAGATAGGCGAGCGGCTCACGACTCGGCTGCAATTCCAGCATCATCGCGGCGGCGACCTCGGTCAGCACGAAACCATTGCGCCGTTCATCAAGCGGGTAGCCGCGATAATCATCGACGGTGAGTCTGGGCAGCACGCCCAATCGGCGATAGCTGTGAATGAACATCGGTACGAGGGCGGCTTCGGTCGTGACGACCAATACCCGTTTCACGTTTTCATGCAGCAGCCATTGCCGCGCCAGGTGCAGGCCGATCAGCGACGACGCACACGCGGCGACGACCTGTCGCACCGGGCCGATGTTCAGTCGCCGGCGCAATCGTTCGACGAGGTACGAGACCGGGCCAAGGGGCATGGTGCAACTCGCCGAGTGCATCGCGCCCTTGGAACAGGCCAACACCATCGGCGTGACTCGCTTAAGCGAGTCACGCCCGCCCCCGATGCCGGCTTCGGTGATCGCCTGCCGCGCGGCCCGCTCGGCCAGTTCGACGGCGGGGTCGTCGCTGGTATGCCGCGCCACGGCGATGTGACCGACGGATTGCACCAGCGCCACCGGGTCGATGTCATCCGGCAGATTGACGCAGCGATCAGTGATGCAGCGGCCGGCGCACAGGGCCTGCCAGGTCTGATACGGCGAATGACCCAGCGGCGTGAGCAGACCCAGGCCGGATATCGGGATTGCGGATTGCGGATTGCGGATTGCGGATTGCACGGCGGACTTCAGCGGGGCAAGCCGACTGCCTCACGGGCGACAAAGGGTTGGCCGCGTTTGCCGCCGGTGACGGTTGGCTTGAGGCCGAACGCCGCGGAACCCGGGGCGGCGCTCACCCCCGGTAAAGACTCGCTCTGCCCCGGCTTGGCGAGCATTTGTTTGATGCTGTCGGGCCAGCTACCTTCGTCCAGTTTCGGCACGAAGCCGCTGTCGAGAATCATGCGGATCGTCGCGGCGGTGTCGTCGCCTTCGGTCAGCAAGTAACCGGCGACGAACAGCGAATTGGCCGGCCAAAGCGCCATCGCCTGCATCGAACGCAGATGCACTTCACGACCGGCGGCGACCCGCACCTCCGCCGTCGGATTCACCAGCCGCATCATGCACAACACACGCAGCACGAATTGCGGGTTCAGCGGTCGGTCGTCGCACATCGGCTCGTTCAGACGGTTGCCCTCGATGGGCAGCAGGAAATTGACCGGGATCGACTCGGCTTTGAAGGATCGCAGGGCGAAGGCGACATCGAGTACGTCTTCGTAAGTTTCGCCCAAGCCGACGATCATGCCGGAGCAGACGCCGATGCCCGCGGCTTTCGCCGTGCTGATCGTCGTCATGCGGTCGTCGTAGGTGTGCGTCGTGCAGATCGACGGATAGTGCCGCCGCGATGTGTTCAGGTTGTGATTGAAACGATCCAGCCCGGCATCCTTCAACCGCGCGGCCTTTTCATCGTCCAGCAACCCCGCGCTCAAACACGTGCGAAGCCCCATCGCCCTGACCCGGCGAATCGCCTCGCACATCTGGTTGATGTCGTGATCCTTCGGCCCGCGACCCGACAGCGCCATGCAAAACCGATACGCCCCGGCTTCCTTCGCGGCGACCGCATCGGCGACGATTTCATCGACGCTTTTGATTTTGTACGGCTCGATCGGCGCGTCCGAATCCTTCGATTGCCCGCAGTAGCCGCAGTCTTCGGGGCACGCGCCGTTACGCACGTTGTCGAGCATATGCACCGACACGGTGTTGCCGAAATACTTGCGGCGAACCCGCCCGGCGGCGTTCAACAGCGACAAGAGGTCGATGCCCTCGCCGGACAAAATCGCGGCGGCATCCGCGCGTTCGATGGATTGATCGTTCAGGCCGGCGGCGGCCCAGGCGTCGTAGGGAGCCGCCGTGTCCTCACGGCGGGTTTTACATGAATGTGTCATGGCGGCGTACCTTCAAACAGCGGTGGGTGACGAATCCGCTGATTGTAGCACGCGGCGGGTTGTTTTTCACCGCGACTTGCGGGTGTTGCCGCCCGTGCCGGCGCCGGCGGCGTAACGCTGGGCGAATTCCTGCCCGACGTCAAGGAAGCCGAGCGGTTCGATGTCGCCGCGGGCGGTCTGGCTGTACATCAGCATCTTCTGGCTGCGGTGGTCGAGGACGTAAACGTATTCGTCCTGGTTGACGCCCTGGGTGCTGAGGATGGACAGGTCGCCCTTGGCGATGACCATTTCGGCGTTGGCGACGGACTCGGCATGTTGGGCGATCTGAACGGTCAGCAGCCCGGCCAGCACAAAGCAAGAGGCGATCATCGCATAGCAGGCAATCGTGATGCGGTTCATTTGGATTTACTCCGTGTCAGCGGTCATTTGAATCAGTCAAGGTTTCACAACTCAACCGCGGGGGCGATGAATCGCCCCCGTCTCATGGGGGTTAGCGGGCGGTGCGGAGACGTTCAAAGTCAGCGGTCACCTGGCGGAAGCCGGTGACGTTGAGTTTGCCCTGCGCGGTGGGTTCGACCGCCATGACGCCGCCCTTGGCCACATCCAGAATGATGACCGAATGTTGCGTCCGCCCGGTGCGACCGGCGGCGATCAGGGCGTAGTCGGCGCGCGTGTCGCCGATCTGCGCCTGGGCGCTGGGGGGCGTGAAACTCATCACCGCCAGCGCGACCAGCAGCGCGGCGTTGAGTACGATCAGCACAGTCAACATTCGTTTGTTCATGAGCCGACTCCTTCCGGGGTTCCGGGGGTTCCGGGGGTTCCGATTACGTCCTGGGGCAACCGCCCCGGACAGGGGGAAAATCCGTGTCAATCCAGATGCGTGCGTTTGGCGTTTTTGAAAGTGATCGCCGCCGCGCCGAAAATCAGCACGAACGCGATCAGATAAGCGTACCAAAGGGGGCTGGCCGAACCGGGCAAAGGTTTCTTCTCAGGAAGAGCCGCCCACGCGACCCCGCCCCCGCCGATCAGCCAGCTCGTGAGGGCGACGATAACAATGCCTAATCGTTTCATGCTCCGAATCATACGACGCGCCTTGGTGACTGTAAACCGTCCGACATGTTAGACGCCGCGAAAGGGCGGAAAGTTTCACGGTCATTGCCACATTCCCGGCGTGACCAGCCACAGCAGCTTCGCGCACGGTTCGCCCCAACGGATCGGCCCGGTCGTTTCCACGCACGCCGCTCCCGCTTTTTTCAGTTCCAACCGCTCCAGCGTTTGCCCGGTCAGCAACATCTCGATCGCTTCGCTCAAATCCGGCTCATGACCCACCACCACACAAGCCCCGGCCCCCGGAACCCCCGGAACCCCCGGAAGTTCTGATGAACCGGATCGTTGCAACTCGGCCAGCACTTCGATCATACTTTCCGCACGGCCCGCTCCCAGCGCGTTCACGATCCGCGGTTCGACGCGCATCTGCCGACCGAGCAGGTCGGCGGTTTGCCTCGCCCGCAACTTCGGACTGGTGAGGATGACCGCCGGTGAGTCGATGAGTTTCGCCAGTCCCGCCGCGACGCGTTTTGTTTTTTCAATACCCGCAACGGTCAGCGGCCTGTCCGCCTCGGACTGATGGTCCAACCGATCCGCAGCGATGCCGTGACGAAAGAAGATGATCCGCATGGCAGCAGTGTAACGCGCACCAGGTGCGGCCCGCTTCAAGCGGGATGCGCCGACGATTCACGGCATCTGATACATGCCCTGGCCCACGGATTTGAGCCGGCCTCGTTTGACCAGTTCCTGCCACACGGCCGGCGGGAACTCGCGCGGAGCGGTGACGGCGTTGATCGACGACTCTTTGCCGCGTGTCGTGTATCGCCCCCCCAGGCCCGACACGTCATCCAGTTTCGTCGATTTGATCTTCTTTTTGAACGCGGTCATGGCTCGCTTGAGTTGCTCTTCATCAAACGCGGCGGCATGGCCGGGGCTGGTTGCCGGAACCCGGGGCGGCGCTTCGCTCTGCCCCGGCTTGTCTGCGCAAGTTTCCGGGGGTTTCACCGCTTTCGGCGCGATGCCGCCGGCGTCGAGTTCCTTGACCAGCCCGGCGAGCAGTTCGACATTGCGTTGATCGCAGATGTGTTGAACTCGGTCGGTCGGCACACCGGCGCTGAGCAGGGCGGTTTGAAGTTTCGCCCACATCTTCCCGGCTTTCTCGGCGTTTTCGCACAGCCAGAGATCGGACACCATCTCAGACAACTTCTGCGTGATGATGGTGTCGCGGTTTTCGTAGTAGTTGTTAATGACTTTCTTCTGATAGGCGGAGTAATCTTTGCTCATGGCGATATCTTACCGGGAGAAATACGAATGGCGAAACTCAAACCCACCGAAACAGAGCCGACATCGTTCCTGTTCATGGGGCATTGAAATTTCCTGGGTCATTCGTCATTGGTGTTGGGTGATTTCCTTCCCTATACTCGCCCCCATGTCCCTCACTCCCGTCGAGTTCGTCATCATCGCGTTCCTCGGCTCCGTTCTCGCCGGGCTGCTCGGCTCGCTGCTGGGCCTGGGCGGAGGCATCATCGTCATTCCCCTGCTCACGCTGGGCCTGGGCGTCGATATCCGTTACGCCATCGGCGCTTCCATCGTCGCCGTCATCGCCACCAGCAGCGGCGCGGGGGCCGCCTACGTCCGCGATCATATCTCCAACATCAAACTCGGCATGTTCCTCGAAGTCGCCACCACGCTCGGCGCGATCTCCGGCGCCTTCGCCGCCGGTTTCATCGGCGGCGACCGGCTCTACGTCATCTTCGCCGCCGTCATGATCTACACCGCGCTCATGATGCTTCGCAGCCCCGGCGATCACCTGCCCCGCAAGATCAAACCCGATGCCCTGGCCGACCGTCTCCAACTCCACGCCGCCTTCCACGACAAGTCCCTTGGCCGCGAGGTGTCCTATCGGGTCACACGCTCCAAAGTCGGACTGGTCGTCAGCTACATCGCCGGCATGGTCAGCGGATTGCTCGGCGTGGGCGGCGGCGTCATGAAAGTCCCCGCCATGAATCTCATCATGAACGTCCCCCTCAAAGCCGCCACCGCCACCAGCAATTTCATGATCGGCGTCACCGCCGCCGCTTCCGCCGGTGTCTATTTCTC
>JBAYVY010000178.1:0-7492 GCA_041674345.1 Phycisphaeraceae bacterium
CTCGAACTCAAACTCGCCGGCCAACGCGCCTTCATGCCCGCCAGCCAGATCGACATCGGCCGGGTCGAAAACTTCAACGAATACCTCAGCAAAAAACTCGTCTGCAAAATCGTCGAGCTGGATCGTCGCGGCAAACGCATCATCGTCAGTCGGCGGGCCGTGCTCGAAGAACAGGCCGAGGCCGCCCGCGAAGAACTGCTCAAAACCGTGCAGGTCGGCGACACCAAAGAAGGCGTCGTCCGCTCGCTCCAGCAATACGGCGCGTTCGTCGATATCGGCGGCATCGACGGACTGGTGCATATTTCCGACATGGCGCACGGACGGGTCAACAAGGCCGAGGATGTCGTCAAAGTCGGCGACAAGGTGCAGGTCAAGATCCTTCGCATTGAAGAAGATGGCAAACGCATTTCGCTCGGCATGAACCAGGTGTTGCCCGATCCGTGGACGCTGGTCGGCGTGAATTACGCCGCCGGGCAGCAAGTCACCGGCAAGATCGTCCGCACCGCCAACTTCGGCGCGTTCGTCGAGGTCGAACCCGGCATCGAAGGCCTGATCCCCATGAGCGAAATGAGCTGGGATCGGGGCCACGGCGGACATGTCGCCAAGGAAGGACAAGCCGTCACAGTGAAAGTGCTGGAAGTCGATCCGACCCGCCAACGCATGACGCTTTCGCTGAAACAGATGGGCGAAGACCCGTGGCTCGGCATCGAGGGCGAGTACGCCGCCGACAGTGTGGTCGAGGGCAAGGTGACGCGCATCGCCGACTTCGGCGCGTTCGTCGAACTCAAGCCCGGCGTCGAGGGCATGATCCACATCTCCGAACTGTCCGACAAACGCACCGAAAAAGTCGAACACGTCGTCAAGCCCGGCCAGGACGTGAAAGTCAAAGTACTCGGCGTCGATCCCGATCAACGCAGAATCTCCCTGTCCATCAAAGCCCTCACCGCCAAAGAAGAAACCCGCGGCGGTTCCGGCGGCGGCGGGCGCGGCGGCGACGCCAATCGGGACGATGTACGCAAGTACGTCATCGCCAACACACGCAAAGCCACCAGCGGCGAATCCCTCGGCGCGCTGCTCGACAAGTTCGGCGGCCCCGGCGGCGGCCTCAAGGGCGGCATCGGATAATGTGATTTTAGATTTGTGATTTGTGATTTTGGGAACGCGGCACACGCCGGGCAGTTCAAATCACAAATCCAAAATCACAAATCACAAATGCCTTATGAATCAGCACCAGAAGATGGTGACTTTCGACGCGGCGCCGGGGCGGATTCGCGCCGCCGCCATGACCGCGCTCGTGCGAATGGGCGCCACGATCATCGCCCCCGATGACGAACTGATCGACCCGCCCGTCGAAGCCATCACCGAACCGGGCATCTGGAGCACCGGCGAACGTGTCACCCTGCTACTCGGCGAAAACGGAGCGGCCTGGATCAAATCCCGCTCCCGCCAATGGCTCACCCTCTTCGACTGGTTCGCCAATCGCCGAAACGTCAACCGCGTCGAACGGTTGATCCGCGAACAACTAAAATCAGATATTCACCACGGAGATCACGGCGATCACGGAGCGAAGAATGAGGGATAGTGCGGCATGGCAATCTTGAATATCATTCTCCGTGTTCTCCGTGCCCTCCGTGGTGAATCTTCAGGGAGCTCAACCATGCAGATCAGCGTTGAAGATGTGAAGCGGAAACTGGACGCCGGCGAATCGTTCATCCTCCTCGATTGCCGCGAACCCAACGAACGATCTCACTGCAAGATCGAACCGTCGATGCACATTCCCATGAAGCAGACAGCCGACCAGCTCGGCCGGCTCCCCAAAGACAAACCCATCATCGTCTATTGCCACCACGGCATGCGCTCCCTCCAGGTCGCCGGCCTGCTGCTCCGCCACGGCTACCAAGCCCGGTCCATGACCGGCGGCATCGACGCATGGGCCGTGAAAATCGACAAATCGGTGGCCCGATATTGATCGGGAAATTCCAAACACCAATGACGAATGACCCCATAAAAACCAATGTTCAATGACCAATGTCGCATCCTCCCGTTTGGTTGTTGGTGATTGGAACTTATTGGATCATTCGTCATTGGTGTTTGGTGATTCGCACTTCACTGCGCCTTGCGCATCGCGTGGGTGCTCAGCCGCTTGGCGATCTCCCACGTCGGGCCGGGGAACTTGTGGCATCGCGCGATCACGTCATCAAAACTCGACGCGATCTTTTCGACATCCTCCGCGTTAATCACCAGCGGCGGAATCAGCTTGATGATGCCCATATGATTGCCCGCCACCTGCGCCAGCACCTGATGGTCGGCCAGCATCGGAATAATCACCGCCTGCGGGAAAAGCCCGCCGTCCACCGCGTGAATCATCTTCCACGCCATTTTCAGCGTCAGCGACTTCGGCTGCCCGAACTCAATGCCGATCATCAATCCCTTGCCGCGAACGTCCTTCACCAACTCGTGCCTGCCGATCATCTGTGCGAGTTTCGATTTCAGCAGTTCACCCATCGCCGCGGCGTTCTCGACGATCTTCTCCTCCCGCAACACGTGCATCGCCGCGATCCCCGCCGCCATCGCCATGTCGTTCTGGCCGAACGTCGATGAATGCACCATGCAGCGGTCCAACCGGCTGAACGTCTTCTCGTGAATCCATTGCCGCGTAATCACCGCGCCCACCGGCACGAATCCGCCGCTCAATGACTTGGCGATGCAAATGATGTCCGGCTCGATCCCCCAATGCTCGAACGCGAACATTTTGCCCGTCCGCCCCAGCCCCGTCTGCACCTCATCGGCGACGAACAACGCGCCGTGACGATGGCACAATTCCACCGCCCCCGGAAGGAAATCGTCATTCGGAATATGCACGCCCTTGCCCTGGATCGGCTCGACGAAAAACGCCGCGACGTCGCCTTTTTTCAGCTCCGCTTCGAGGGCCGGCAGATCGTTCATCGCGATCACCGTCACGTCCGGCGGCAGCGTGCCGAACCCCTTGCGGAAATCGTCGCCCCCGTTCATCGACAACGCGCCGTAGGTCAATCCGTGAAACGCATGATCGCAGTAAATGATCCGGCTGCGATTCGTCGCCGCCCGCGCGAACTTGATCGCCGATTCCACCGCCTCCGCGCCGCTGTTGATGAAGAACACACGCTGGTAATCGCCGGGCGTGACTTTGAGCAATTCCTTCGCCAGCAGCCCCGACAACTTCGGCAGGCCCATCTTCACCAGATTGGGCAGGTCCATGTCCATCAGTTGTTTCAGCGCGTCGCGCACCACCGGGTGATTGCGGCCAAGCCCGAACGTGCCGTACCCCGCCAGACAGTCGATGTATTTCCGCCCCTGATCGTCCCACAGATATTGCCCCCGCCCCCGGACGTAATTCACATCGAAGCCGAGCAACTTCAACACCTTCGCCATCGGCGGATTCACATGCTCGGCGAACAGTGTCGTCGTCACACCCGCGTTATCATCCAGCAACTTTCGCATATCCAACATCGCGGTATCCTTGAAAAAGTAACCGCACAGCATATCCATTTCGCGCACGCGGGATTGCCGCGGTCTCATTTTTTGATTCACCACGGAAGCGCGGAAACGCGGTGAATGCGGCACCCCGCCCTCCACCCTTGGCCTCCGCGTCGCCAGGCGGCGCACCGCGTCTTCGCGGCGAGTCGCCGGGTTGGTGTAAGTCACGTCCGTGCCGCGGCTCACGACTTTTGAAAAATCGCGCGTCCCCTCGCCGACGCCGGTCGCGCCGATGCGCACGGGGCGCGGCTCCACAATCCGGCCATGGCCATTCGATGCCGCGTGTTCGGGTATTTTTGAGGAAAACGCGACGCGCCTGCGCGCCTTTTCGATGTTTCGCCTTCGATTCGCCGCCCCGCCGCGCCGTCCGCGAACGCCCCGCGACACATTGGTGCGCCGATAGCAGGATCGTGTAGGTTTCGCGATCGCCCGCCGCTTTCGCCCTTCGATCGCTTCGCAACCCCCCGGCGATTCGCCGTTTTTTTCATGCAAATCGCGACTACGGCATAAACGAAAATCGGATGACCCAAACAGGACGGATGACCGAAACGGGGACGCAGCCAATCCTGTTCGGCACATTGTTTGTTAAGGGGCGACGGACCTTGACTGAATTCTAACGTTGCGCTTTTTCCACAAATGGCGCATGATGTGCGGCATGGCGATGCCGCGACGAGAACCGATCACCGACGAACAGCTTGCGGGCTGGAAGTATTTCGGGAAGGTTCTGCCGCTGTTGGATCGGCTGCACGGCGCGGCGACGGGGCGCGACACGGCTCACAATCGCACGCTGCATTACGACCAGTACCCCGCGTTGCAACTGATCTTCTTCTTCAACCCCATCGTCACGTCGATGCGCGGCCTGGTGCAGGCCGGCGCGTTGAAAAAAGTACGACAACAGTTGGGCGTCGTGCCCACGTCGCTGGGCAGTTTCCCCATCGGCACCGTCGAATTGATGCGGTAATTGACGTGAAAAATGCGCGATTATCCGGTTGACCCCCCCCGCGTCTCGGAAGGTGCGGCTGACAAAGAATCCGCGGATCAACGATCCCTTTCCATCGCAGCCGCGTCTTCCCGGACGCGGAATCCCCATCACGTATCACAATCATGCAATCCGCACATTTTCGTTTTTGTCACGTTATGGGCTGAATCGCCAATCGCTCCATGTCACCGCGTAGAACAGCGTGATGTCGCCATAGAGGAAGCCGGTGTGATACTGCTTGTCGAACGGAATCATGCCCGCGATGCGCGGCGGATCGCCCGGCATCACGATTAGCGGCAAAAACTCCGGCAGCGCGTCCAACTGCTGACACAACCGATGCAATCGCGGCTGATCGTCCATCGCCAGCGTCGCGGCGATGCCCAGCGTGGTCGCCGTGCCCCCCACATCGGCGATGATCGGCCCGCTGTCGGCATCCGCCATCCCCGGCTTGCCCCGCGCGGCATACTCTCGAAAACCGGCGATGAATCCCTGATCCAGCCGGAACGACGCGGTGTAATGTTCATACATCGCCTTGGCGCGTGCCGGGTCGAACTGCGCCATCAGCGCGATACGCCACGACAGATCGCAACCGCGCGGACTGCGCCAGAACCCCGCGGACATCGTTCTGCCGCTGTAAGGCAGATGGGTGGTCGGATCCGTGCCTTCCTTGTTCAGCGACTTCCAATGCGATTCGATCAGTGGTTGCGAGATGTTTGTGCCGGTCAGGTGATCGTGCCAATGCAGCGCGGTCAGCACGGGGATGGTGTCAAACGTCCAATATATCCCCTTAAATATATGCGACCCACCCGGATCCGGCGTGTTTCGGATGAGTTCGACCAGATGCGATCGCAGGGCATTGTAACGCTCATCGCCGCCGGCCAATCGGTAGGCGCACAGCGCGAGCATGAACTGGCCGAGGTAGGTGGCGTGTTCGCGGTAGTTGGTCAGTTTCATCAGATCATCGCCCGGCGGTTTGAGGCGTGCGATCACGGCGGGGCGCGCCAGTTCGATCAGTTGGGCGATGCGTTGTTGTGCGTGGGGCCGATCAACCAGGCCGCGATCCGCCAGCGAGGCATATGCGAAGGCGGGCAACAGATACGGAAACAGATCGCCTTCGGGGAAGCGGGCGCACCCGGCTTTCACTTGGCGAACGTAGGCGTCGGGTTGATCGAGCCGCTGCTCGAACTCGGCGAGCAGCGCCTTGCGAAACCGCGACAACACCGAGGCGTCATCGACCCGGCGTTGCCGCGTGTCCGGCAGCATTTTCAGAAGTTGCGGCGGGAGGGGAAGGGTTTGCGCGTGTGCCGGAATCGCGGCGAACAAACAGATCAGAACGATGAACCCGAAAGTTTTCATGCGATCAGTTTACCGGCGGCATCATGGCATCGCCACGGAAATCAGACGTCATCCACTTGGATTCAGCGTCCTGTCGCGGATGCCGGTTCGGGACCGCCGCGCGACGGCGATTCGCCAACCGTTATGGGGAATGGATGGTTTTATTTTCGTCGAAAAACGAACAATCAACCGGTGTAGGCCGAACCCGATTTTGTTCGGAAAAACATGCTGGTTTTTGATATTTCAATTACTTTGTTTTCGTCGAAAACCGAGTAATCGTTTCAACGATTTCACGTGAGGAAAGCCGGTGGGGAATGGGCGCAGGCCGGGGAGGGGGGGGAGACGCCGAGTCAAAATGAAATTTGTATCAGACGGATGTTGGTTTGCCGCCGCGTGACCCGGCGCGGAGCATCAGCGGGAGCAGGCCGAGGGTCAGCAGGGCGGCGCCGAGGAGGTAGGGCGAGCCGGGGTTGACGGCATAGATCGCGCCGGCGAGGGGGTAGGCGATCATGCGGCCCAGCGAGGTGACGCCCTGGTTCAAACCATGTGCGGAACCTTGCTCGTGATCGGAGGCGTGGATGGAAAACAGACCGGCCAGCGCGGGGCTGTAAAAACCGGCCCCCAGTCCGATGAGCGTGATGCCGGGCCAGAACCAGATGAGCGGCGGTTGCACGCCGAACATGACGAAACCGGCGGCGAGGATGACGGAGCCGAGGATGAACGTGCGTTTTTCGCCGAGATGTTTGACGACGGGGCGGATGAGGCCGCCTTGGACGATGACGCTCATCAGGCCGAAGATGAGGAAGGCGTAACCGGCATGTTCGTCGTCGAAACGGTAGAGGTCTTTGACGTAGAGACTGAGGGTGGGAGTGAGGATGGACAGGCCGACGGTGGTGAGCAGACCGGCGATGATGAGGATGATGAACACGGGGCGATGGAGCATGGAGCCGGCGGCCTGGGCGGTCAGTTCGTCGGCGTGAACTTCGGGGCGGCGTGTTTCGCGGAGGAACAACAGGATCGTGAGCAGGGCGAGCGTTTCGCAGATGACCATGAGCCAGCCGACGGCGGGATAGCCGAAGTGCTTGGCGACGATTCCGCCGAATGGGAAGCCGACGGTGAGTCCGACGCCGAACGCGGCGCCGAGCAGACCGAGCGCGGCGGTGCGTTTTGCGGGAGCGGTGACATCGGAAGCGACGGCGAAGGCGAGGGTGGCCTGCACGCCGAAGATGCCGGCGACCAGACGGGAAGCGCCGAGCCACCACAGCGGGGGGATGCCGGTGAGTTGGCCGAGGGGTTGCGCCAATGCCCAGACGGCGGAGCTGGCGATCGCGCCGAGCATGATGATGGAGAAGACGCGTTTGCGTCCGAGACGGTCGGAGAGTTTGCCCCAGAGGGGATTGCTGAAGATTTTGGGCGCGGGGACCATCGCCATGATGATGCCGACGAGCAGGGCGGTGCCGCCGAGGTCCAGGGTATATCGCGGCAGCGTCGGGAAGATCGCGCCGAGACAGATGATTTCGAGAAACACGACAATGGCGACGGTGAACAGTGGAGGCATGGCGGGCAAGCATAGCGGGAGCGAAGCGAAGGCGGAAGTGGGAAGGCGGAAGTGTGGGAAGGCGGAAGTTCAGAATGCGGAAACAACCGCCCATCCGAACTTCC
>JBAYVY010000179.1:0-7472 GCA_041674345.1 Phycisphaeraceae bacterium
ATATTCGCGGGTCTCGGTAATCAGAATCCGGCTGAGCTGCATCTGAATTTCCACGACCGTGCTCCCGATGACGTTTGGGGCATTGTAACCCGTCCAAGGCCCCAATGACGAATGGCGAATGACCAAAGAATGTCCAAACCCCAATGACGAATGACCCAATAAGCTCCCAATTCCAATGACCAATGTTCAACGTAGCGGTGTATTCCCCGCATGGGTCATTCGTCATTCGGATTTCGTCATTCGTCATTTCTCGCATAAACTATGGGGCCATGCCTCAATCACGCCAACGAAAGGTCTATCTCGAAACCTTCGGCTGCCAGATGAACCAACTGGACAGCCAACTGGTGTCGTCGCAGCTGCGCGCCCTGGGCTATCACTTCACCGATCAACGCGATGATGCCGATGTCATCCTTTTCAACACGTGCAGTGTGCGGGAACAGGCGGAAAACAAAGTCTATTCGCGCCTCGGCGAACTGCGCGACAAACTTCCGGGCCTGGTGATCGGCGTGCTGGGCTGCATGGCGGAGCGCGACGGGGCCGACATGGTGCGGCGGATGCCGCACATCGACGTGCTGTGCGGACCCGGTGAACTGGACAAGGTGCCGGCACTGATCGACAACGCCGTGAAAACCCGCTCGCATCAGATCGCGCTTCAGGGCAACACGCATCGGCGCAGCGGCACGCTCTCGGCGGCGGAAGATCAACTGGAGCTGCTCGATTTGTCCCGCTCGCTGTCGCCGGACGATCACAGCGGATCGGCCTACGTGCGGATCACGCGGGGTTGCAACAAGTTTTGCACCTATTGCGTCGTGCCGTTCACGCGCGGGGCCGAGGTGCATCGCCCGCCGGACCATATCGTGGATGAGTGCAAAAAACTGGCCGACGCGGGGGTGATTGAGATCACGCTGCTGGGTCAGACGGTGAATCATTATGTGTACGATCACGGCGCGTCGATCAGCGTGGGCGGCGTGCGCCAGCCGCAGGTCGGGCCGGGCGGGGCGGCGTTCAAACAGCGCGATGCGTATCTCGCGGGCCGGCATGTCACGACATTCGCGCAATTGTTGCGGCGAATCCACGAAGAAGTTCCGGCGATCAAACGGTTGCGATTCGTGACCAGCTATCCGCGTGATTTTGGTGATGATGTGCTGGAGGTGATGGCCGATTCGCCCCGCATCTGCAAATACCTGCACGTACCGGCCCAGTCGGGCAGCGACCGCGTGCTGAAACTGATGAACCGGGAATACACCGCCGCCGAATACTGTGCGTTCGTCGATCGTGTGCGGAAATATCTTCCGGGGGTGATGCTGGCCAGCGATTTCATCGTCGGTTTTCCGACGGAGACGGACGAGGATTTTGAGAAGACGTCGGAGTTGATGCGGTACTGCCGGTTCAAGAACAGCTTCATTTTCAAGTATTCGCCGAGGCCCGGCACGGTGGCGATTGACCGGTTTGAAGATGATGTGCCGGAGGAGGCCAAGCGGTATCGCAACAATCACCTGCTGGCGGTGCAGAGTGAAATATCGAAAGCGATTCACGAGTCGATGGTGGGGCGGACGGTGGACGTGCTGGTCGAGGGCGCGAGCAGTCACGAGCAGAAGGGAATGAGGGATTTAGGGAATAGGGGAATAAGGGAAAGCACCCCCGGAAGCAAAGTCGAGCTGGGGTGGGAGAAACCGGCGGCGACGCGGACCGTGACACAATTGTCGGGCCGGACGGAAGGCGACCTGATCGTGATATTTGATGCTGCGGGAAGCGGCGAGGAGTTGGTGGGCCGCATCGTGCCGGTGACGATTCACAGCGCCAAACCGCTGACATTATTCGGGGAATTGGCGGAACAAGCGGCGGGGGTGTGATTTTTCTTGACATGCGTATAGCGCATGATATACTTACATTATCAACCGACCATGTATGACATGGACATGGCTATTACAAGGAAGGTTTTGCCATGCCATCGGAAAAACCGTTTCGGGAGATTCGCAAGGCGCTGGAGTCGGCGGGGTGGGTTTTTATGCGTGTGACTGGATCGCACCATATTTTTACCCGACCGGGACATCAGACGATTTCGATCCCGGTCCATGCCGGAAAGGTCAAGCCACGCTATGTCAGGATCATCGAAAAAGAAATTAAAGCTGCGGATTGATCGTCCGTTCGCGCCCGAGATTTTGCGGCAGGCCAAGGAATTGGCTGAGAAGTATCGCATTGTTCTTTCATGGGAAGATGGCGAGTATTTCGGTGCGGCTTTGGAAATGCCTTTGGTGATGGGGGACGGAAAGACGCCGGATGAATGCGTGACAAATACACGTGAGGCGATTGTCGCGGTGATCGCGTTCATGCTTGAGGAAGGCGACGAGATTCCTTTGGCGGGTGGGGAACTCAAGCGTGAGGAGCAGGTGAATGTGCGGCTGACGACGCCGGAGAAGTTGCAGATTGAGGATGCTTCACGTCGGGAGGGATTTCGCGGGGTGTCGGATTTCGTGAGGTCGGCGTCGTTGCGCGCGGCGCGGGAATCGGTGCCGGTGGTTGCTCGCGCATCGCCAAGCCGCAAGCGGCAGGGACGATTACCAATCGGAAATCGAAAATCGAAAATCGGAAATTAGTTCGCCCCGATGGTCAGCGGGACGGGTTGGGGGCGCACGTCGTGGGTCGGCTGGATGGAGATTTGCAGGGGTTTGCGTTTGGCGGGGGGCAGGCCGTCACGATCGACGATTTTTTGAATCGTCATGATGCCTTCCATGAGCGTTTCGGGGCGGGGGGGGCAGCCGGGCACATAGACATCGACGGGGATGAACTGGTCGATGCCCTGGACGACGGCGTAGGTGTCGAACACCCCGCCGGTCGAGGCGCAGGCCCCCATCGAGATCACCCACTTCGGTTCGGTCATCTGCTGATAGATGCGTTGAAGGACAGGCATGGTTTTCACGGCGACCCGGCCGGCGACGATCAACAGATCGGCTTGGCGGGGTGAGAAGCTCATGCGTTCCATGCCGAAGCGGGACAGATCGTAGCGGCTGGACGCGGTGGCCATCAGTTCGATGCCGCAGCAGGCGGTGGCGAAGGGCATCGGCCACATCGACGAGCGGCGGGACCAGTTGACGACCTTGCGCAGTTGCGTGGTGAGAAATCCATCGGCGGCGAAATCGTAACCCATATGTGCTCCCGTTCAGTGGCGTCCGTGCGAACCCCGGAAGTATGTAAGCCGGACGACGCATGATAGAAAATCGTGTGTGAAAGGTCCAGCGAGGGAAAGATTTGGTGATTGGGTGAAGTTTGATTGGGTGAAGTGAAGGCGAAGAGGCAAGCCCGATTCGCGGCACGGACGGTGGATGATTCACCAAATCACCAAATCACCAAATCACCCAATATTTTCCGCTTTGTGCATTGAAAATCGGACCACTTTGGTGTTGACTATGGGTGGTGTGTCCATTAAACTGAATGCAGTTGAAACACAGTCTCAATTGCGACGCGGCCTGTTTCCGCTCGCAGGGACGGAGTGCTGGTCGCCATGATGACGCTCAATCAGTTGTTACCCCGCCAGACAGGTCGGGTGATCTCGGTTCGATCCATCGGGCCTGTCACGGGGCGCTTGCTGGCGATGGGCATTCTGCCAGGCGTGCTGATCCGCGTGGTCGGCGTGGCGCCGCTGGGCGATCCCATGATGGTCCAGCTCGACGGCTGCCGATTGTCATTACGGCTGGAAGAAGCCGCGGCGCTGACCGTCGAACCCACATGAAGAATTGGTGATTTTGGATTTGTGATTGGAAGACACGCGCTCGACCGCGTTGGTCGGCCTCATCGGTAAATCACAAATCAAAAATCCCAAATCGAAAATCCACCATGACCACCCTCGCCGGCGACGGCCCTCAATCCGTCGCCAACAACATTTCGGCTTTCACCGTCGCACTCGCCGGCAACCCCAACACTGGCAAGAGCACGCTCTTCAATCGTTTGACGGGTGTTCGACAACGGACGGGGAATTATCCGGGGGTGACCGTCGAAAAAAAACTCGGCGTGATGAAACTGCACAGACAATCCGTCAGCGTCATCGACCTGCCCGGAACCTATTCCCTCGCCGCCACCAGCGCTGATGAGCGCGTCGTCGTCGATGTCCTGTCCGGCCACCTCACCGGCCAGCCGCGCCCCGATGTCGTCGTCTGCGTCGTCGATGCGACCAATCTGCTGCGGCACCTGTTCCTCGCGTCGCAGATCGCCGAAACGGGGCTGCCCGTGGTCATCGCGCTGAACATGATGGATGCCGCCGGCGAACAGGGCCTGGTCATCGACATCCCTCTGCTGCGTCAGCGGCTGGGTGTGCCGATCGTCGAAACCGTCGCGGCGCGCGGCGAAGGCATTGACGAATTGAAACACGCGATCGCCGAATCGCATCGCAATCGGGCGGCGCTGTCGCCGGTGCCCTGGCCGGCGGTCGTGACCGAATCGCTGGAACACATTCGCACGTCGATGCCCGCCGGGATGGCCGCGTCGCTCACGCAGGCCGAGCTGATCCGCCTGCTGTTCGACGAAGATTCCGCCATCGCCGACCGCATCCGCTGGTTTCCCGCCCAGCGGATTCACCACATCGGTTTCGCCCGGCAACACCTGCGCGAGCGCGGCTTCGATCCGTCCAGCGCCGAAGCGATGATCCGCTACGGCCACCTCGCCCGGCTGACCGACAACATCGTCACCCGCCCCTTGCAACCCCGCGCCACCACCAGCGAATCCATCGACGCGGTGCTCACCCATCGCGTCTGGGGGCTGATCGTGTTCGTGCTGATGATGTTCGCCGTGTTCTGGTCGATCTACCGCGGCGCCGAGCCGATCACCAACCTCATCGGCGCGGTGTTCAGCGCCTTCGGTTCGTGGGTCGGCGGGCTGCTGGCGGACATGCCGGTGCTTCAATCATTGATCGTCGATGGCGTGATCGCCGGCGTGGGCGCGGTGGCGGGGTTTTTGCCGCAGATTCTGATCCTTTTCTTCTTCATCGCCCTGCTGGAAGACAGCGGCTATATGGCCCGCGCCGCGCATCTCATGGACAAACTGTTTTCATGGTGCGGGTTGAGCGGGCGCAGCTTTGTGCCCCTGTTGTCCGGTTACGCCTGCGCGATTCCCGCCGTGATGGCGTCGCGCACCATCGACAACCCCAAGGCGCGGCTGGCGACGATTCTGGTCACGCCGCTGATGAGTTGCTCCGCCCGTCTGCCGGTGTACGTGTTGCTGATCGGCGCGTTCATCGAGCCGCGTTACGGCGCGACGATCGCCGCGTTGGTGCTGTTCGCCATGCATATGGTCGGGCTGATGATCGCGTTGCCGATGGCGTGGATGTTCAACCGCGTGATTTTCAAGACCAAACGCACGCCGTTCGTGCTGGAGATGCCGCTGTATCGCGCCCCGCATATGCGGGACGTGGTGCTGAGGATGTGGGACAAGGGCAAGGATTTCGTCACGACCGCCGGTACGGTGATCGTCGCGGTGAGCATTCTGATCTGGGCGTTGAGTTATTTCCCCCGGCCCGCGTCGCTGGCCGGGCATGAAACCGCCGCGTTCACGCAGCACATCGCCGATCAGCGGCACGTTGACGCCGCCGAGGCGCGACACCTGATCCAAACCACCCATGAACTTCAGCGGCAACTCGACGCCCACATCAGCGGCGCGTATCTCGAACAGAGCTACCTCGGCCATATGGGCAAAACCGTGCAGCCGATCTTCGCCCCCGCCGGTTTCGACTGGAAGATCACCGTCGGCGTGCTCGGCTCGTTCCCCGCGCGCGAAGTCATCATCTCCACGATGGGCATCCTCTACAATCTCGGCAGCGATGTCGATGAGGGCAGCGATTCGCTGAAGGCGACGCTGCGCGGTTCCCACTGGCCCGACGGCACGCCTGTGTTCACCATTCCCGTCGTGCTGGCGATCATGATCTTTTTCGCGTTGTGCATGCAGTGCGGCGCGACGCTCGCCGTGATCGGACGCGAGGCCGGATGGAAGTGGTCCGTCCTCACCTTCACCTACATGTCGATCCTCGCGTGGATCGCAGCCGTGCTGACCTATCAGGCCGGCACATGGATCGCAACGGCGGCCTGAATGTGGACGCAATACATCATCATCGGCGTCATCATCGCGGCGGCGGTCGCATTCTTCGCCCGCCGGGTATGGCGCAAGCTCGGCCACACTTCCGGGGGCGGCTGTGGTTGCGGTTGCGGATCGCGGAAAAAGCCCAAATCCACCCGTGCGACGCTCACGATCGCCGGTCGGCAGGTCGCCGATCGCAAGTGATTTTTCGTTAGTTTTGCGTTGCGATGCGTGTTCTGGACTTCCCACTTCCGCCTTCCAACTTCCCACCGGAACTTTTGCAAAAATCAAAAAGAGATTTCAACACAGAGCACACAGAGAGGGATTTTCAATGTGTTTTCCCCGGTTTTCACCTCTGTGAACTCCGTGTCCTCTTGTGTTGAAATCGCATTTTGCAAAGGTCCAGTTCCCACTTTCTTTTTTTGCCCCTTCCCCTTGCACACCACAATCGCTTAAAATAGTTCTTTCCGCGTTTGGTTGGTTTGCCGCCGGTCATGTTGGCCCGCGGTTGGCGAACGACTCTGTGTGAGAATGAGTGTTATGTCCGACATGCAAGATCAACGTCCCCCGGAAGCTTCCGCCTCCGCTAGTGTTCCCCCCCAAGCCGAGGCGGAGCGAAGCGCCGCCGGTCCCGTCCCCCCCCAAGCCGAGGCGGAGCGAAGCGCCGCCTCGGGTTCCCCCGCCGCCGCCGCCCCCGCCCCCGGAGCCGGCACCGACGCCGCCCTCGAACGGGAGATCGCCGCCGCGCTCGGCGACCTGTCCGTCATGGACTTGGTGGACGGAACTTCCCCCGACATCGCCCCCTCGCCCGTTCATGCCGGCGACCACGCCATGACCCGGGGCACCATCGTCGCCATCCACGATGACGATGTCTTCGTCGAACTCGGCGGCAAAAGCCAGGGCATCATCCCGCTCACCCAGTTCAAGGAAAAACCCGAACTCGGCTCCACGATGGAATTCGTCGTCGAAGCCATGCTCGGCGATGAAGGCCTGGTCAAACTCGCCCTCAAAGGCGCGGTCGAAAAAGCCACCTGGCAAACCCTCGAACGAGGCATGACCGTCGAGGCCAAAGTCACCGGCACGAACACCGGCGGACTCGAACTCAAACTCGCCGGCCAACGCGCCTTCATGCCCGCCAGCCAGATCGACATCGGCCGGGTTGAAAACTTCAACGAATACCTCGGCAAAAAACTCGTCTGCAAAATCGTCGAACTCGACCGTCGCGGCAAACGCATCATTGTCAGCCGCCGCGCCGTCCTCGAAGAACAGGCCGAGGCCGCCCGCGAGGAACTGCTCAAAACCGTGCAGGTCGGCGACACCAAAGAGGGCGTCGTCCGCTCGCTCCAGCAATACGGCGCGTTCGTCGATATCGGCGGCATCGACGGACTGGTGCATATTTCCGACATGGC
>JBAYVY010000180.1:0-7403 GCA_041674345.1 Phycisphaeraceae bacterium
CACGGGGTCAAAAAGCCTCGATTTTGCTTCAAAAACGGCGGTAAGACGAGCCAATGTTCGACCATTTTTCGACAAACATTCGTTTTTGGCTCAAAAACGGCGATCACCCGTGAACGGTTACGTAAAAACCAATCTGACACGAACGGCTGACTTTCCCGGCCAATTTGTACTTGGTGTTGACCCAAACAAAAATGCGATCTCTATCGGTATGCGTACCAAAAAATCGCGCGTACTTCTTCCAGGAGATATTCCTGGCAATATGCTTGCGGAGTTGGTTAACACCCGATTTTTTAAGGGCGGATCGTACCGACTTTATAAGGTCACTCATCATTGCAGCGCAACAGGCGATAATTCCGACCTCTTTAGTCGATTTTGCCCCAACGATGCAGCCACGTCGTGCGGTGCATCAAATAGATTCGGACATCCGTGTAATCCCCCCGAGAGCACCATCAACAATTTAGTTGCCTCTGCAACACCTCGGGGAACACACGAAATAACGTGCAGAGCAAATCGCGATTTGACTTATCAGTTACAGTAGACAGGACTAGGAAATCGAACCGTTACGGATACAGGCCGAGTATATTCTCGTAACGCTACTCCACTTTCCCCGTTTCCAGTTTCACGCTTCGCAGGTTGCCTTTGAACTCGGCGCGAATCGCGGCGAGCAGCGATTGACGCAGCAGGCGGTCGAGGTGGAATTGCGTCGCGGCATCCGCCACGGTGATGCGCAACACGCCGTTGCGGAAACTGCGCAGCGCGGTGCGATCGGCCAGTTCCGGGGGGACCAGTTGACGCCAGAGTTCCACCAGTCGCCCGGCCTGTTTCATCGGACGGATGCGTTGCGACTCGATGGCGGGGCAGATGTCGGCCAGCGTGCTGATCGACCGTCGGCGCGTGCGCCAGTGGCTCAATCGCTGGAGGTATTGATCGCGGGGATCGGTCATGAATCAACCTCTCGGCCCGCCCGCTTCAGCGGGCGGGGAGTCGAACACACTGCCGGGTTTAACCGCGTGGCCTTTCACGAATTCGGGCCAGGGCATGGTGCGTTTGCCCGCGGGTTGCACTTCGAGCAATCGCACAACACCCTCACCGCAGGCGATCAGGCCTGTGTCGTCGAGCAGCGTTCCGGGGGCCGGTTGGCCGCGATGTGGGTGATCGGGCAACTGTTCGACGCGGCGAAGCAGCAGTTCGTGATCCTCGCACAGCACGCGCACGCCGGGCCAGGGCGTCAGGCCGTGAACGCGACACCGCACCGTTTTCGCGCTCTGCGCGAAATCGACATGTGCATCATCACGCGACAGTTTCGGCGCGATCGTGACGAGCGATTCGTCCTGCGACACTTCATCGCACGTGCCGGCGGCGAGTTTCGCCAGCACGTCGAGTACCAGTGCCGGCCCCATTGCCGCGAGACGGTCGTGCAACTCGCCGGTGGTTTCGCGTGCGTCGATGGGCGTGCGTTGCCGGCCGAGCATCGCACCGGCGTCCATTTTGGGGGCGATGCGAATGACGGTGTTGCCCGTCACGTCGTCGCCGGCCAGCAGCGCCGAATGAATCGGCGAAGCGCCGCGCCATCGCGGCAACAGCGATGCGTGCAGGTTCATCGCGCCGTATCGCGGGATATTGACCAGCGATTGCCTGAGGTATTGCCCGAAGGCGACGACGACCATCGCATCAGGTTGCAGTGAGCGTAATTCATCGAGAATCACCGGATCATTCACGTTTTCGGTTTTGAGCGTGTCGATGTTTTGCGATTGGCTGAACTGTGCGACGGCGGTGGCGGTGAGGGCGCGTTTGCGACCGGCGGGGCGGTCGGGTTGCGTGATGACCTTCACCACGTCATGCGCGTGATGCAACGCCGCGAGCGTGGGCAGGCCGAAGTCACCGGCACCGAGATAGACGATTCGCATGGGTATTACGGTAGAGGCGTGATTGCTAAGCCGCAAGCGGCCCCCGGAAGTGTTGCCCGGAAGTGTGTCAACATGATGGGATGTGTATTGCGAAGCGGTGTGCGGCTTGGTAGCTTCATTTGCATGAGTGGCCGCACGGATGTGAATGTGTTGGCGCGATGGTTGCGGGAGATGCTCGCGTTGGTGCATCGCGCACCGGGGCGGGGGGAATTAATTCCCCCCGCCGTGAAACCCGCGAAACCCGCCGGGCGTTACGACGCGATGGTGCAGTCGATGAAGGAGCGGCACGGAATCAGCGTGCGTCGCTGGCGCAACAGCACGACGGGTTGCGCGTGGCAGACGACCTACGCGGACGGAACGGTGCGGCGATGGATCGAGTCGCCGTATCCCAAAGGCCCGATGAGCGCGGCTGTGTTTCTGCACGAAGTGGGGCATCACGCGATCGGTTTCAACCGCTACAAGCCGCGATGTCTGGAGGAATACATGGCGTGGCAGTGGGCGCTGGGCGCGATGAACGAACTGGGCATCGTCATCACGCCGCGGGTGCGATTGCGGGTGGAACATGCGCTGCGTTACGCGGTGGCGAAGGCGAAGCGTCGGGGGATGCGGCAGGTGCCGATGGAATTGGTGAAGTACGTGGGGTGAGGGTTATTCAAAGGCCTCGATTCGGATTTCGCCGTTTGTCATTTTCAAAGCCCGCGGTGTGACACACCCTCGAAATCTCGTCTGGAATTCGCTTTTGCCGCATCCCGACCCCAGATGTTGTGGATAACCTGGCGTTGGCTGTCGGTTATCCCCAAGGGGTTGTGTTGTGTTAGAAAAATTATTCTCTGTAACCTCCGGCGAACGGTTGATTTGCGAAAACGCTGGGTTTCCGGTGGCAGATTTTGTGAAGTTTGGGCTTGAAGACACAAGATATAGAGATATATTGACTAACTGGCGTCACAGGTTCCACTCGGAACCTGCCCGCCCAAATGATCGTGGTGGACTGAACAACAGAACCCCCGGAAGTATTTCCCAACCGGAAGTATTTTCACGGGAATCCCGCAAGGGATGTGAAAAGTGACTCAAAGGAGGCACCGATGGGTGTCCTTTGCGATACGCAGATTCGAGAATTGGTCAGCATCGAGCCGTTCGCCGAGAACCAGAAGCGGCCGGGCGCGGTCAGCTTCGGGGTGTCCAGCTACGGCTACGATGTCCGCGTAGGCACGCACTTCAAGATTTTCACCAACGTGTCCCCTTCCGGGGGGCAGGCGATCGTCGATCCGAAGCGATTCACCGACGATTACTTCGTTTCGATTGACACACAAACTTCCGGGGGCGGGCGGGATCACATTATTGTTCCGCCCAACTCGTTCGCGCTGGCGGAGACGGTGGAGGTTTTTTCGATACCGCGGGACGTGCTGGCGATTTGCGTGGGCAAGAGTACCTATGCGCGATGCGGGATCATTGTGAACGTGACGCCTTTGGAGCCGGAGTGGCGCGGCAAGGTGACGCTGGAGATCAGCAACACCACGCCGCTGCCGGCCAAGATTTATGCCAACGAGGGGATTGCGCAAATGATCTTTTTAAAAGCCGATCGTGTGTGCGCCGTTTCATATGCGGATAAACGGGGCAAATATCAGGATCAAACGGGGCTGACCTTGCCCCGCGTGGACTGACCCCCGCCCCCGGAACCCCGGAAGTTGGGGTCACGCCGACTGCGGATGAAAGTCCGTGGTGATGGTTTTTTGTATCGCGCGAAAATTTCGAGGCGGAATTGGATCGGATAACCTAGGCATACACGGATGTATGCCGCAACGTATGAAGGAGTATTGACAATGGCAACGAATCCTCCCAAAGGCGACAATCACCGACACGGCGCTGTTCGAGATCGTTCGCAGGTACATAACCCGCAAAACGACAAGTGGACCAAACGCGACTCGGATACCGGGAAGTTTATGGATCAGAAGGCGGACAAAGGTCCATTTAAAGGTGTTCGGAAAGAACGGTGAATCCTATGACAATGGATCATGGACAAGGCAACTATGGCGGAAACGATGGCATTGCGATTGTGTCGCGCATTAAGTCATGGATGCGTGATAACAAAGTCTCGATGCAAACGCTAAATGCACATGGCGTTTCAGCGGATACGATGCGTCAGCTTGGCGACCAGTGTGATGACCACCTAATGGAAAACATGGGTTTGATCCAGAAGGTTGCCGCAGTAATAGGCGCTCCACTGGATTATGTATTAACCGGGTCAATGTTACTGGACATTTCATGGGTGAGAGCCCAACGTCTAAAAGCATGGGAATATGTGGATCAGTTTTGTAAGCGCATGGGACTTTCGATTCGCGAAACCAACAAGTTCAGCATATGGACGATGCAACAGGTCGAAAAACGTCTTGCGGCACCATCGCTTGATAGATTCAAAATAAACGAGGGAATACCGCAGTCGATAACGGATGTGAAGGAATACTACTCACAATGGCTGGATCAGAAGCGAAGCAAATGACATGGGTATTATCAAAGATTTCATTATGAAATCCGGTAAAAGCTCGCTGGTCGAAGCGTGCGCTACGGTAGTGCAGCAATACCTAGACCGAGATCGCAATGGTCAATACGGTATCGAAAAATTTTTGCGTATTCGATCTATACCGGTTGTGTTTGTCGACGATGCACCGTTTGAAGGACGGCTGGATAGAAATTCAAGCGGCCAACATCGTATCACAATTAAACGATGCGACAGAGAGCGCCGAATGCGATTCACGCTGGCTCACGAAGTTGGTCACTGGATAATCGAACAGGAATTGGGCTCTCGTTTGGACGAGAATTATCGAGGCCTATTTCATAATTCGGTCGCAAACGATGAGGAAGAAAGTCTGGCGGATAGCTTGGGCGCTGAAATTCTAATGCCGTTGGATATGGTGGATTTTTTAAGCAAGCATCGGCTAAGTTTTGCGATGATTGACGAATGCCATCGTCGGTTTGGAGTGAGCCGGGACGCTTCATTGCGACGGTTTAGTAGTGTTACATGTCGGTGTGCCGCCAAAGTTTTGGTTATTCCTTCTTCTTTTAAAAATGTAAAGACAACGGCTATTGTGGATGACGCATGGTTTGTTGAACCTGAGCGGCCACTTCGAAGGCAACGAGAACAGGTGTGGCTTGATCCGAAGTGCCGATTTGATTTGCTAAACGATCATCAAGATTTGCATTTGGTGGTTTCGGACGCGCGATTTGTATTTAATTTTGAAGCGGTATTTCGCGGCGGCATGATGCCTAGGGCGTTTCTCTGTGGCGAGCTAACAGAAGAAGTAACAAACAAAAACTAGGATTTTGTTCATTCATTTATTCCCCAATTTGCCAGCACGGACGTTGGCGATTAGATCGACTGATTAAGGCGTAAGGAACGGATTTTATGAAGATTCAGCGACGTTTCACCAAGGCGGGCAAGGACGTGTTCTCCAGCGTCGAGTGGACCCAGCGGTCGAGTCGGATTTTGAATCCCGACGGCTCGGTGGTGTTTGAGATGCACGATGTCGATGTCCCCAAGAGCTGGTCGCAGCTTGCGACGGACATCATGGTCAGCAAATATTTTCGTAAGGCGGGAGTTCCGCAGGTCGATGCGGATGGCAAGCCGACCGGCGCGACGGGCCCGGAGAAATCGGCGAGGCAGGTGATTCATCGTCTGGCGGGTTGCTGGCGTCATTGGGGTGAGAAGCACAGCTACTTCAATACGGCGGCGGACGCGCAGGCGTTTTACGACGAACTGTGCTGGATGCTGCTCACGCAGCAAGCGGCGCCGAACAGCCCGCAGTGGTTCAACACCGGCCTGAACTGGGCCTACGGCATCAACGGCCCGGCGCAGGGCCACTGGTTCACCGACCCGACCACCGGCGAGACGAAGTTCGCCGCCGATGCGTACACGCACCCCCAGCCGCACGCCTGTTTCATTCAGTCGATCGAAGATGATCTGGTGAATGAAGGCGGGATCATGGATTTGTGGGTGCGCGAGGCGCGGCTGTTCAAGTACGGTTCGGGCACGGGCACGAACTTCAGCCGGTTGCGCGGCGACGGCGAAAAACTGAGCGGCGGGGGACGGTCCAGCGGGTTGATGAGTTTCCTGAAAATCGGCGACCGCGCCGCCGGCGCGATCAAGAGCGGCGGGACGACCCGTCGCGCGGCGAAGATGGTCTGCCTCGATCTGGATCACCCGGACATCGAAAACTTCGTGAACTGGAAAGTGCGCGAAGAGTTGAAGGTGGCCGCGATGGTGGAGGGTGTGAAGCACCTGCCCAAGTCGCTGAAGGCGACGATTGAGAAGCTGGGCATGAAGATCGACTACGACTTCAACGGCGAAGCATATGCGACGGTGAGCGGTCAGAACTCGAACAACTCGGTGCGCATCCCCAATGCGTTTTTCCATCGGCTGGACGAGGACGGGTATTGGGAACTGCTCAGCCGGACCAGCGGCGATGTGGCGAAAAGTATCCGGGCGCGCGAGCTGTGGGAACAGATCAACTACGCGGCATGGCGCTGCGCCGATCCGGGCGTGCAGTTCGACACGACCGTCAATGAATGGCACACCTGCCCGGCATCGGGCCGCATCAACGCGAGCAATCCGTGCAGCGAATACATGTTCCTGGATAACACGGCGTGCAACCTGGCGTCGATCAATCTGCTGAAGTTTTATGATTCGCAGACGCGGCAGTTTGATCTGGACGGCTACGAGCATGCCATCAAGCTGTGGACGGTGGTGCTGGAAATCAGCGTGCTGATGGCGGCTTTCCCGTCGAAGGAAATCGCGCGATTGAGCTATGAATACCGCACGCTGGGGCTGGGTTATGCGAATCTGGGCGCGATGCTGATGCAGGCGGGGATCGCCTACGACAGCGATCTGGGGCGCGACATCGGCGCGGCGCTGGCGGCGATCATGACCGGGCGAAGCTACGCGGCCAGTGCGCAGATGGCGGCCGAGCACGGGCCGTTCCCTGGGTTCTATAAAAATCGTGAACATATGCTGCGTGTGGTGCGGAATCATCGCCGGGCGGCCTACGGTGTTCCGCGGACGCGGGAGCAGGTTTCGCAGATGGATGAGAATGATTTCCAGGGACTTGGCTGGTACGAAGGGCTCGAAATTCCGCCGGTGCCTATCGACGGGACGCTATTGGATGGTGAGCATGCCACGGAGGGCCCCTTCGGCCAGTTCGCCAACAGCGCGGACATCTTGCGTCGCGCCCGGCGGGCGTGGGACGATGCGTTGAAAGAAGGCGATGCGCATGGTTATCGCAACGCGCAGACGACGGTGATCGCGCCGACGGGGACGATTGGGTTGCTGATGGATTGCGACACGACGGGCGTGGAGCCGGACTTCGCGCTGGTGAAGTTCAAGAAACTGGCCGGAGGCGGGTATTTCAAGATCGCCAATCAGTCGTTGAAACCGGCGTTGGTCGCGCTGGGTTACAGCGAGAAACAGGTCGCGGCGATGATGACCTATGTGATGGGCGCGTTGTC
>JBAYVY010000181.1:0-7383 GCA_041674345.1 Phycisphaeraceae bacterium
CACGGGTGATCGCCGTTTTTGAGCCAAAAACGAATGTTTGTCGAAAAATGGTCGAACATTGGCTCATCTTACCGCCGTTTTTGAAGCAGAATCGAGGCTTTTTGACCCCGTGAACGGTTACAAAAAAACTTGGGTGAATGGACAAGTGGTGATGGTACTGACACGTTAGAAGCACAATGTAAGGACTTCTGTCGTCAAGACATGGAAGATCGTCTGAAGAATGGCCCGAAAGATTTGGAGCGGCTCAAGAAGCCCCTCCAAAACACGGTGAAGCATCTATTACAAATGTTAATCGCTCCTCCTGAATACACCGTAACCTTTGTGGATGAAGCAAGCAGTGACTATCAACCATTTTTTGAATACGTGGCAGCTCTCGGCTTGGAACTCCCTCCGCTGTTGACCTGAAAAGTTTGGCACAGGAAGACATGGCAATATTCAGCGAGTTGTCCAAACTTTAGAGCGTAACGATGGACTAACAGGGCGTGGTAAAGGTAAACACGAGAACGATGACATTTCGCGTCACCCGCTAAACAGGACGAGGCGTGGGGTGGATGACGAATCGTGCTTTTGGGAATAAGCTATCGGCATGACATCGGGCGTCATTCAATCCGTGCAGCCGATTCGCGTGTATGCCGACACGTCGGTTTACGGCGGGATATTTGACGCGGAGTTCGGCGTCGCCAGCCGGGCGTTTTTTGAGATGGTTCGCAATGGGCGTTTTCGGTTGGTGCTTTCAGCGGTGGTTCGCATGGAAATCGAACAAGCGCCTCCGCATGTGCGGGATTTCGTGAGGGAGTGCGAGAGTTTGGCGGAACTGGCGGACACCAGCGAAGAGGCATTGCGGCTGCGCAGCGCCTATTTGCGGGCGGGAATTGTAGGGGCGAAATGGAATGCCGACGCGCTGCATGTCGCGGTGGCCACGGTCAGCGATTGCCGGGTGATCGTCAGTTGGAATTTCAAGCACATCGTGCATTTCCAGAAAATACCGCTCTATAATGGAATCAACCAGGGCATGGGATATGCGCCGATAGCGATTCATTCGCCCGCGGAGGTGATCACCAATGACAACCAGGACTAAACCATTCGATTGTGTGCAGATGAAACGCCGGGGAGCGGAGCATGTTTACGAGGCGGTCAAAGGCATGACGCTGGAGGAAGAAGCGGCGTACTGGCGGGGGCGCACGGCGAAACTTCGCCGCGAACAGACCCAATTGCGCGCCCGGCGGACCGCCAACCCCGCAAATAAAAAATAGGTACACTGTCGGGTTATGGTGATGTATCGACCTGATTTTGAGCGGTTCGCGGCGCTGGCCCGGCGCGGGAATCTGATACCAATGTATCGGCAGTTGATGAGCGACCAGCTCACGCCGGTGCTGGCGTATCGGCGACTGGTGAAACCCGACGAACGATCCGCGCCGAGCTTTCTGCTGGAATCGGTGGTGGGCGGGGAACACGCGGCCCGTTACAGTTTTCTGGGCGCGCAGCCGATGGCGGAAATCATCGCCTACGGACACAAGGTGACTCGCCGGATCGAGGGCGACATCGAACATTATGAATGCGACGATCCGTTGGGCGAGATGAAGCGTGTGACGCTGCCGTGGAAACTGGCGGAGGTCGCGGAGTTGCCGGATTTCACCGGCGGATGGGTCGGGTATGCCGGTTACGACACGGTGCGATATGTCGAGGGCGAAAAGCTGGCCGGCGCGCCGACGGACGACCGGGGGCTGCCCGATATGCACTTCGCGCTGTACCGGCAGGTGGTGGCGTTCGATCATGTGCGCAAGGTCGTGCTGGCGATCAATCACATTCTGTTGGACGAGCATGAAAGCGTCGAGGCGGCTTACGAGGCCGGTTGCGGCGAACTGGACGAACTGGTGCAGCGATTCGAGACCGAACCGATGGCGCTGGTCATCGGCGAACCGGACACCGATACGAAACCCCAGCCGCTGATTCACGCGAACATGGCGCAGCAGCAATACGAGCGGATGGTGGAGGACGGCAAGCGATTCATCAGCGCCGGCGATATTTTCCAGGTGGTGCTCAGTCAGCGGTTCGAGCGAGCGACGGAGGCCGATCCGTTCAACATTTACCGGGCGCTGCGCGTGGTCAATCCGTCGCCTTACATGTTTTATGTGCAGGGAACCGGGTGCATTCTGGTGGGCGCTTCGCCGGAGATTTTGTGCAAGGTGCATCACGGGGTGATTACCAATCGCCCGCTGGCCGGGACGCGGCCGCGCGGCGCGACGGAGCAGCGCGACATCGAACTGGAGCATGAACTGCTGGCCGACCCGAAGGAGCTCGCGGAACACATCATGCTGGTCGATCTGGGTCGCAACGATGTGGGGCGCGTCAGCGAGCAGGGCAGCGTGAAGTTGCCGGCGGTGATGACGGTGGAACGATACAGCCACGTCATGCACATCAGTTCGACAGTGACGGGCAAGCTGCGTGGTGATTGCGATTGCTGGGACGCGCTTCGTGCGGCGTTGCCGGTGGGCACGGTGTCGGGCGCGCCGAAGGTGCGTGCGATGCAGATCATCGACGAACTGGAACCGACGCGGCGCGGGCCTTACGGGGGCGCGGTGGGGTTCACGGACTTCGCGGGCAACATGGACATGGCGATCGCGCTGCGGACGATGGTCGTGACGCCGACTGAACACGCGGGGCGGTGGCGTGTGGACATTCAGGCGGGCGCGGGCATCGTGGCCGACAGCGTGCCGGCGAGCGAATACATGGAGACGGTGAACAAAGCCGCGGCGCTGGCGAAGGCGATCGACCTGGCGGAATCGGCGTTCACCGGTGGGGCATAGTCCCCCGCCGCGACGCATCGGTGCGCGGGAGGCGATGACGCGACGGCGCGCGCAAACCGTTCGCCCAAAAACCTCGAAACCGTTTCAAATCGCACCGATACGTCGCAATCACGGCTGAAACGGGGGGAATCGCGGCCCATTGATGTTTGCATCCGGTCCTTTTACAATCATGCCAACTTTTAACCGGTCGGCAGAGGGTCCAATGAAAAATCAGGGGCTACGAATCATCGGCATGTTCACGGCCATCGTTCTGACCGGCGGCGCCGCCGTCGCGCAGGACGCATCGGTCACCGCCCGGCTTCAACGACAGTTGCAGCAGGCCGAGCAGCAATACTCGCTCTCGATCAACCCGCAACTGCAAATCGGCGAACGCGCGATGATCGACTACGGCGGTCTCATCGGCTTCGGCTTCCTCAGCGTCGATGATTCACTCGGACGCAACCACGTCCTTCGTCAGACCGACGGACAGTTGTACGGCTACCTCAACATCGACGGCGGCGTCCACGAAGCGTTCGGCCGATTGCGATTCACCTATCAGGACTTCAACTCCGGCGACAGCTTCCGCGGCGACGGCGACCGCCTGGTCAATCCGTTGAGCGATCGCTACTGGTACAAGTTCGACCTTCGCCGCGCCGTCGAGGCGTATCATGGCGAACACCTGGCCAACAACCTCTGGCTCCGCGTCGGCCGGCAATACATCGAGTGGGGTTCGGGCCTGACGTTCAGCGATCAGCTTTACGCCGCCGACATCAACATCGAAATCAACCGCATGTTCAACATTCGCGCCCTGATCGGCACGACGCCGGAATCCAGCGTGATCGACTTCGATTCATCGCGCCCCAGTTTCGACGGCGAAACCAACCGCCTGTTCCTCGGCGGGCAGATCACGATGACCACGTTCGACGATCACCAGCCCTACTTCTTCGTGCTGCGTCAGTGGGACAACAATCAGGAAAACACGACGCCCGACGCGCTCAACGGTTCGTTGTTTCCGACCACCGCGCCCACGCGGTTCTTTTACGAAAGCACCTATTGGGGCATCGGCTCGAACGGAAAGATTCTGCCGAACCTGTCGTATCAGGTGGAAGGCGTCTGGGAATCGGGCCGGAGTTTGAGCAACAGCTACGACCCGGTCGCCGGCCCGCTGACGCAGACCGAGGAAAGCGTCGCCGCATGGGCCGCCAGAGCGAAACTCACCTGGAACTTCTTCGACGAAAACCTCAGCAGGATCGAGTTTGAAACTCTGCTGGCCAGCGGCGACGGCGACCGGCAGACCAGCACCACCAACACCCTCGGCGGCAACCAGAGCGGCACCAAGGATCACGCCTTCAACGGATTCGGCTACATCAACACCGGCATGGCCTACGCCGCTCCGATGAGCAACCTCATGATGTTCCGACTCGGCGCTTCCACCTTCCCCCTGCGATCGACCGGTGTGCAGTGGTTCCGCCGCCTTCAGGTCGGCACCGATCTGTTTATGTTCAATAAACTCAGGGACAACGCCCCGATCAACGAAGCGTCCACCCACGACGGACTGGTCGGCTTTGAACCCGATGTTTACCTCAACTGGCGTTTCACCAGCGACGTCGCCCTCATCGTTCGGTACGGCGCGTTCCTGCCAGGCGACGCGATCTCCGGCGACTCCGCCGCTCGCCACTTCTTCTACTCCGGCCTGACCTATTCCTTCTGATTACGGAAGCATCCATATGCGAACCTTTTTCACTGTGACATGGCTGACACTCGCGGCCCTCTTCGCCGCCGGTTGCGAAGCCACCAAAACCGTCAGCCCCCTCATCACCAACTACGACCAGCAAAACGCCACCGCCGACCTGGACTACTGGCACGGCTTGGCCGAGCAACCGATCACCACCAACAACGACGCCTTCCACGGCCTGATCGAACTGGCCGTCGCCCCCGCCCCCGGAAGTACCCCCGGAAACGCCGACACCTGCAAAACATATGATGAGCGCGTCGCATGGCTGAAGGATCATCAGTATCTCGATGCCTCGTTCGACCGCCCCGCCGATGAAGCCGCACGGCGCGGCACCGTCGCGCAGATCATCTGCCGCATCAAGAAAATCGACGGCGGACTCACCATGCACGTCCTCGGCGCCAACCCACGCTATGCCACACGCGAACTGGTCTATCTGCGAATCATGCGCCCCGGCACCGAACAACAGGCACTGAGCGGCATGGAATTTGTGGGTATCGTTGGTAAAGCACAAGACTATGAAGGAGTCATCCCATGAACCGCACCCGAATAGCCGTTTTCGCCGCGTTTTTCGCCGCTTTCTCCGCCGCTGCGTCATTCGCCCAAACCTCACCCACCCCAACGGGTGCTGACGCCCCACCCCCAGCCGCTCCCGCGGCTCCCCCGACCCCAGCGCCCGCCGCTGACAAGCCGCTGACCACCACCGTCGCCGCCGTCACCGGCAACGCCGAGTATCGCCTCAACGATAAGGACGCCTGGAAGCCCATCGTCGCCGACGCCCAATTGCCCGTCGGCGCTGAACTCCGCACAGGCATCCGCGGCGAAGTCAAACTCCAGGTCGGCCCCAACGCCCACATCGACGTCGAACGCCTCACCTACATGGTCATCGGACAACTCCAACAGGACGGCGACACCCTCCGCACGCTCCTGGCCGTTCAGCACGGAAAAGTCCATTTCAAAATCGATCATGTCGGTTTCCGAAACGACTTCAAAATCGCCACCCCCACCGGCACCATGGCCGTCAAGGGCACCGAAGGCGATCTCACCTCCGACACCGGCACCGATATCACCGGCAACGAAGACAACGGCGGCAACGCCATCAACTACACCGATTCCAACGGCGACACCAACAACTACACCGGCGGCGATTCCACCGACAACCAGGGCGGAACCACCACCGGCAATTCCAGTCAGGACACCGGCAACTCCAACACCGGCGACGGCAACGGCAACGGCAGCGGACAGAACAGCCCCGACACCGGCGCTCTGGGCGGCAATACCTCCAACGAAAACTCCCAACAGCAAATCCAAACCAACACGCCCCCCAACGAGGGCGGCGACTATTGATCCCACGCCCCGCTTCCCCTGATCGCCCCCGACAACCCCGCCCCGCCGCTCCCATACCGAGCGGCGGTTTTTTTCGTTAGAATCAATCGCGGGTCGGTTCCGTTTTCATCCATCGAGTTCACAAATGACGCGACATGATTTTGACGTGCTGGTGATCGGTTCAGGCCCCGGCGGCGAAGGCGCGGCCATGAAAGCCGCCAAGAGCGGCAAAAAGGTCGCCGTCGTCGAACGATTCAAACAGGTCGGCGGCGGCTGCACCCACTGGGGAACCATTCCTTCCAAAGCCCTCCGCCACGCCATCCAGATGATCGGACAGTTCCGCGCCAACCCCCTGTTCGCCCACTGCTTTGAAAACAACACCAACCATCGCTACGGCCTGGGCCAACTGCTCGCCACCGCCGAGTCCGTCGTGCGGCGGCAGGTCTCCATGCGCGAAGGATTCTACGATCGCAACCGCGTTCCGCTGATCGAGGGCGACGCCCGCTTCGTCGATGAACACACCATCGCCGTGACGGCGCGCGACGGGGCGATCACCGCTTGTTCCGCCGACTTTTTCGTGATCGCCACCGGCTCCCGCCCCTACCATCCGCCTGACATTGACTTCGATCATCCCCGTGTGCTGGACGCCGACAAGGTGCTGGCGCTCACCGACACGCCGGTGTCGATGACGATTTACGGGGCCGGCGTCATCGGCTGCGAATACGCCTCCATGTTCCGCGCCATGGGCATCAAACTCAACCTCATCAACACACGCGCCAAACTGCTTGAGTTCCTCGACGATGAAATCATCGACGCCCTGGCGTACCATATGCGGGATACCGGCATCGTGCTCCGGCACAACGAGGAATGCGACCGCGTCGAACCGCTCGACGACGGCGTACTGCTCCACCTCAAAAGCGGCAAAATCATCAAAAGCGATTACCTGCTCTGGGCCAACGGAAGAACCGCCAACTCCGACTCGCTGGGCCTGGAATCGCTCAAAATCGAGACGGATCATCGCGGCCGCATCACGGTGAACCAGCGGTTTCAAACCAACCTGCCGCACATCAGCGCCGTGGGCGATGTGATCGGCCCGCCCTCGCTGGCCAGCGCCAGTTACGACCAGGGCCGCTTCGCCGCGGCGCAGCTCTGCGGCACCGCCGCCGACACGCACCTGGCGGAGGAAATGCCGTCGGGCATTTATACCTCGCCGGAAATATCGTGCATCGGTGCCAACGAACGCGAACTGACCGAGGCGAAGGTACCCTACGAAATCGGCCACGCTTTTTTCAAGTCGCTGGCGCGCCCAGATCATGAACATCGCCGTGGGCATGTTGAAGATTCTGTTCCACCGGGAAACGCTGGAGATTCTGGGCATTCACTGCTTCGGCCACGACGCCGCCGAGATCATCCACATCGGCCAGGCCATCATGCACCAGCCCCAACCCAACAACACGCTGATGTATTTCGTGAACACCACATTCAACTACCCCACGATGGCCGAGGCCTACCGGGTCGCGGCGCTGAACGGCCTGAACC
>JBAYVY010000182.1:0-7234 GCA_041674345.1 Phycisphaeraceae bacterium
CACGGGGTCAAAAAGCCTCGATTCTGCTTCAAAAACGGCGGTAAGATGAGCCAATGTTCGACCATTTTTCGACAAACATTCGTTTTTGGCTCAAAAACGGCGATCACCCGTGAACGGTTACCACAAACTTTACTTCCGGGGGCGGGGATTCCGGGCATTACTTCCGGGGGCGGGCTGGAAGTATTCGTTTGCCCATGCGGTCCAGCGTTTGTGAATGGTCCATCGGATCAATGTGCAGATTGATGACCGACAAGCTCGACCGATTGTCCGTCGCCTGTTGCAACGCGATTTCCAGTTCGCCCTCGGTGAACACTTCGCATCCCCAGCCCGCGCCCAACACCCCAGGCCAGAGGTGATAGCCCCAGTTGTGAATGTCGTTGTAAGGTCCGTCGTGAATCACGCGCTCGGTCGTGTAGCCCTTGTTGTTCAGCACGAACACGATCGGATGCAGTCCGTGCCGCGCGATCGTGGACAATTCCTGACAGGTCATCTGGAACGCGCCGTCGCCGACGAATACGATCGGCCGCAGTTTGCGGTCACGAATCTGCGCCCCCAGCGCCGCGGGGATCGCATACCCCATCGAAGCGTAATACGCGGGGCTTAGAAACTCCGTTCGCCGGCGAATCACCAGTTCCGTTCCGCTGAACATCGAATCGCCCACGTCGCAGATCACCACGTTGCTCTCTTCCAATAGTTCGTTGATCCGCTGGAACGCCCGCTTCACCGTCAGCGCTTTCGCCGGGCGGGCGCGATAGGGTTTGGCCGCCGCCGGGGGTTTGGATGATGCCTTCGATACTGACTTCCGGGGGCGGGGGCCGTTGTGTAATTTCGTTTTGCACAAGCCCTCAATGAAGTGGCCCAGGTCGATGTGTTGATACTGATGGTGGCGGATCATCACGCGCTGGCTGTCGGCGTTGATCGTGCGCGATTCGTCCAGCTTGGCCGTCCACATGCCCAGGTTCAAATCCGTCATGAACGCGCCCAGCACCAGCAGCGCGTCCGCTCCCTCGAGGGTCTGCCTCACGCCCGGCGGGCTGATCGCGCCGCTGAACACCCCCGCGTATTGCGGATGCACCTCCGATATCACCGACTTGCCCAGCACCGTCGCCGCCACCGGAAAACCACTGTGCTCCACCAGCTTCACAAGCGACTGCTGCAAGCCGAAGCGGTGAATCTCCACCCCCGCCAGAATCGCCGGTCGCTTCGCCTTCCGCAACATCTCCGCCGCTTCGTTCACCGCCTCTTTCAGCGCCGCCGCGTCGCTGTGCGGCGTGGCCGGCGCCAGCGCGTGCGGCATCGCGCAAGGCGTGTCCACCATGTCCCGCGGTATCTCAATAAACACCGGCCTCTTCGTCCTCAAACACGTCGCTATCGTCTGGTCAATCAGTCGCGGCGCTTCCGCGGCGTCCTCCAACGCCACCGCCGCTTCCGTCACCTTCGTGTAAATCTCCAACTGCGTGTGAAAGTCGCGCACCTGATGATGCACCAGCGACGACCGTTTGCGTTCGCTCACGCCAGGCGAGCCGCACAGCACCACCACCGGCGCCTTCTCCGCGTAGGCCCCCGCGATCGCGTTGATGACGTTCAACCCGCCCACGCAATACGTCACGCACACGCAGCCCAGCCCGTTGACCCGTGCATATGCGTCCGCGGCATACCCCGCGCCGATCTCCGTACACGTCCCGATCACCTGCATGTTCGAGGCGATCAGTTCATCATAGAATCGCAACACATAATCGCCCGGCACGCCGAACACGTGCTTGAGTCCCGCCTGTTCCAGACGAGCGACCAGATATTTGCCGACGGTGGTATGCGACATGCGGCGATTCCTTATGCAAATTGAACCCGATTCCCCCGAATCGCCGCATGATAACCCAATCCCGCCGCCCCCGGAAGCAGCCCCGGAAGCTGGGCGGAAACTTCCGGGGTCCGGGAGCCGACCAGCCGCGATCCGACGGGGCGCGGTTTACTACTTTTCGGTTCGCGGTTGTTTTTCCCACGGCGGCGGCGGTTCCTCGCCCCAAGGGTCTTTCACTACCCGCATGTAACGCACCTTGTGATATTGAAGCACGTCGATTTGAATCCGATTCGCATCATTCGCGGATGTCATCACAAACACTATCACATCCCCCGCTTGGTATTTTCGCGCGTCGCCTTCAACGCCCTTGAATGAATCAGGGCCTAAATGTTTTAGAAGAACCTGATGAATGGCGGCCTGCTTGTCATTCGGCAACTCGCCTTCGATATTCCAACTGGTTTCCCTATCATCCACGCCGCGATGCTCGATTGAATGACGATAAGATTCAATGCGCATTCCGGTGTCTTGCTGAATAGCAATCAGCAACGGATGTGCATATGCGTTCAGTTTGTCGTGTGATTCATATGACCAGGTATCGTCGATCAGGTTGAACTGATAACCGCAGTTGCCGCATCGAATCATCGGTTCCCCCGAATTGAACGGCGTAATCGGTTCCGGTGTGATCTGGTAGATCGGCATGCCGTGTTCGTCCCCCAGTTGATTTCTCGGTCGATAATCGGTGAATTGATAATCATGCACCTTGCAGGGACAGTCGGGAATCATCATCCTGCTTGCGATGTCGTAGGGCATATCCGTCCTCGCGCACCCGGCGATGAGGACGAGCAACAGCGACATCCCCGTCACAGCGAAGCGATTTGAGATGGTTCCGGTCATGGCGTGTCCCCGTGGGTGTGCGATAAGGGAATTGTAACCAGCTTCCAACTTCCGGGGGTTCGCAGGGCAATCGCATAATCTGATGCGGCGGCCAGCACCTTCAGCAGGTAGACGTGGTCCCAGCCATGCCGGCACTCCTTCCGGCAACGTGAATGCTCCAACCGCCAGGCCTGGCAACAACGAAATGCACACTATCGCCAACATTCCCCGGGCGCAATACCTAACATGCACCTAACTCCCATGAGCCGTCGAATTAGATGCGTTCGCCCTGGCATACATAAGCCCTTGAACATTCGGTGCTTGACCCGGTTGGCCGGCGATGCGATACTTGGCTGTTGGGTTCGGGCCGACGGCTGGAGTCCATAATTATCCTGACTTCCACCGCGCATGTCGCATAGGGTGTATGATCGAACAAGGGATCCGCTCATGGCCACTATCACCAAAAAAGAATTGATCGACCGTATCGCTGACGCCACCGGAGAGAAACGCGTCGCCGTGAAAAAAATCGTCCAGGGTTTCCTCGACAACATCATCGTCGAACTCGGCCGGAACAACCGTCTGGAGTTCCGCGACTTCGGCGTGTTCGAGGTCAAACAACGCGCCGCACGCATGGCGCAAAACCCCAAGACCCTCGAACGCGTCGCCGTGCCCCCCAAACGCACCGTCAAGTTCAAGTCCGGCCATATGATGAAAAAAGCCTTGGACACCTCCGACGCCTCCACCCTCGACTTCTCATCCTCCAATGATGATGAGTAAGCCCGGAATGCCAAATGACGAATGTCGAATGACGAATGAATGACCAATGACGAATGTCGAATGCCCGATATTCGACCGCCGTCCATTTCGTCATTATTAGGCATTCGTCATTCTTTCGTCATTCTTTCGTCATTCGTCATTCCCCATGCCCACCTGGCTCGATCAACTGCGTCACGATCTGACTTCGCTGGAGCAATCGCACCTGCGCCGCGCCCTGCGCCCGCTCGATCATTGCGATCGCATCGTCAACTTCCGGGGGCGTCACGCAGGCAAGCCCCTGCTGAATCTCGCGTCCAATGATTACCTGGGCCTGGCATCCCATCCGCATCTGCGCGATGCGGTCGTGCGGGCCGCGCAGCAACAGGGCGTCGGCAGCGGCGCGTCCCGTCTGGTCACCGGCCACCTCGAAGCGCATGCCGCCCTCGAAGCGCGGTTCGCCAAGTTCAAACACGCCGAGGCCGCCCTGCTGTTTCCCACGGGTTTCATGGCCAATCTCGCCGTACTCACATCGCTGATTACTTCCGGGGGTTCCGGGGGTTCCGGGGGTCTGATCGTGATGGACAAACTCAATCACGCCTCGCTGATCGACGCCGCCCGTTACAGCGGGGCCGACGTCCGCGTCTATCCGCATCTGAATTACCGCAAAGCCGAACGATTGCTCGCTGAATCCGACGCCCCGCGCAAACTCCTCATCAGCGACACCGTTTTCTCGATGGATGGCGACTGTGCCGACATCCACAAACTTTGCGAACTGCGCGACCGTTACGATGCCATCCTCATCGTCGATGAAGCCCACGCCACCGGCGTACTCGGCGACAACGGCGAAGGACTTGGCGTGATGCGCTTCAGTGCATCCGGCTCGCAACTTCCGGGTGCCGATGTTGCGATATCCACCGCCAGCAAAGCGCTCGGTTCGCTCGGCGGCATCGTCACCGGCCCGCAAGTGGTCATTGACACGCTCATCAATCGCGCCCGTTCATTCATCTACACCACCGCCGTGCCGCCCACCACCGTCGCCGCGATCGACGCCGCACTTGATGTGCTCCGCGATGAACCCCATCGCCGCTCCCGGCTGGGCGATCTGAGTGCGCATGTCCGCGGGGAATTAAACTTCCGGGGGTGGCATGTTCCGATGGACAACACGCCGATCATCCCCCTGATCGTGGGCAGCGCCGAAGCCGCGCTCGCCCTGTCGCAACAACTCGAACAAGCCGGCCTGCTCGTCCCCGCCATCCGCCCACCCACCGTCCCGCCGAACACCGCCCGCCTCCGCCTCTCCCTCCGCTGCGACCTGACCGACGACGATGTGCAACACCTGCTCGACGCGCTATCGGAGCCGCCGTGTCCTCACGGCGGGCAACCCCGCCCGCGCTGATCGCCGTTCACAGCGTCGGCGACCCCAATCTTCATACGCCCAACATTGATCGCCTGGCCACCGAAGGCCTTTGGTTTGACGGCGCGGTCGGCGGTTGTCCGCTCAGCTCGCCTTGTCGCGGTTCGATGCTCACCGGGCGTTATCCGCACCATGCCGTGCCCGGCCATGAATATCCCCTGCCTGACGGCATGCCCACCATCGCCGAGCCGTTTAATCAGGCCGGTTATCACACCGCGTACCTCGGCAAGTGGCGCATCGACGGCTTCAAGGAAGCCGACGGCCGCGCCGGTCTGCACATCATCCCCCGTCAACGCCGCGGCGGATTCCGCAAATGGATCGGCTACGAAAACAACAACGCCCAATGGGATTGCCACGTGCATGGGCACGACGAACCATGTGGACCTCGGCCCCACGTCCCTCGGCCTCTGCGGCATCGACGTGCCCGACTGGATGGAAGGCACCGATTACTCGGCTCATCGCACGCACGGACGATCGCCGACATCCGATGAACCCGATTCCGCGTTCCTGCAACTGGTCGTCCCCACCGGTCACGGCGACTGCACCGACCGCCCCTGGCGCGGCGTTGTCACACGCGACGGCTGGAAATACGCTTGCCTCGAACATCAACCCTGGCTCATGTTCGATCTCAACACCGATCCCTACGAACAGGTCAATCTCGCCCACAACATCGCCCATACCCCCAGGCGAGCCGAACTTCAGGCCAAACTCCGATACTGGATTGAAAAAACCGGCGACGAATTCCCCCTGCCGGTGCTGTGAGTCCGATGAAAAGCGAGAGGCGATTGTCGCCGGATCATTATGCCGATGCGGTCGAAGATGTTTATGCCCGGATGTCGGAGTATCCGCACCGTTCATCCCGCGATATGATTTGCCGATGTATCATGCGTACTTCCAAAACCACTAACGAAGTCTTTGTTCATGTCGATTGAAAACATCATTCGCAACCACACCGCCACGGTCGGCGTCATCGGATTGGGATACGTCGGCCTGCCGCTGGTCCGGGCGTTCCACCAGGCCGGTTTCAAAACCCTCGGCTTGGATGTGGACGACCGCAAGGTCCAGGCCCTGCGCCGCGGCGAAAATTATCTCCAACACCTCGGCACCGACTTCGTCAAGGAAATGGTCGCCTCCGGACGCTTCAACGCCACCAGCGATTTGTCCGAACTGGGCAAGCCCGATGCGATCATCGTCTGCGTACCCACGCCGCTGGGCAAGCATTTGGAACCCGACCTCAGCTACATCGAACAGACCACCGACGCCATCGCCGCCACGCTGCGCCCCGGCCAACTGATCGTGCTGGAATCCACCACCTATCCCGGCACCACGCGCCTGGTCATGCAGCCACGCCTGGACGCGCGCGGCCTGAAGTGCGGCTCCGATTACTTCCTCGCGTTCAGCCCCGAACGCGAAGACCCCGGTCGCAAGGATCACCAGACGCAGACCATTCCCAAACTGGTCGGCGGCATCGACGCCCGCAGCGGCGAACTGGCCGTGATGCTCTATTCCCAGGCCATTAAAAAGGTCATTCCCGTTTCCTCCGCCGAGGTCGCCGAGTCCGCCAAGCTGCTGGAAAACATTTACCGCGCGGTGAACATCGCGCTGGTCAACGAAATGAAAGTCGTGCTGGAACGCATGGGCATCGACATCTGGGAAGTGGTTGACGCGGCTTCCACCAAGCCGTTCGGTTTCCAGGCGTTCTACCCCGGCCCGGGGCTGGGCGGGCACTGCATTCCCATCGACCCGTACTACCTCACCTGGCGCGCCAAGGAAGTCGGCCTGCCCACCCGCTTCATCGAACTGGCCGGCGAAGTCAATCACAACATGCCCGATTATGTCGTCCAGCGCGTCGCGCTGGCGCTCAACCAACGCTCCAAAAGCGTCAACAACGCCCGCGTCCTCGTGCTCGGCCTGGCGTACAAACCCAATATCGACGACGTGCGCGAAAGCCCCAGTTTCGAGCTGATCGAAAAGCTCACCGCCCTCGGCGCCAAGGTCGATTACAACGACCCGCACGTGCCCAGGACGCATCATATGCGACACTTCGGCGACCTGAACATGTCCAGCGTCGAACTGACCGCAAAATCACTGGCGAGCTACGACTGCGTACTGATCGCCACGCATCACGCGGCTTACGACTGGCAGATGGTCGCCGATCACGCCCAACTCATCGTCGATTCCCGCGGTGTGATGCGCAACGTCAAAGTGGATCCCGCCAAACTGGTCTCCGCATGACCCGCCCCCCGGAAATGATGAGCGACGAGCGATGAGTTTAGCGGCCGTGCAGGAATAACTGATAAGATTGCGAAGCAGATGCGGCCGCGTGGTTGGACAGAGCAGCAGATCACGGAGGATATGAAGTCTGGGCAGCAGATTCCTGCTATCAACAAGGC
>JBAYVY010000183.1:0-7234 GCA_041674345.1 Phycisphaeraceae bacterium
ACATTTTCGCAAGACGGGCATCGGCCTGGTGAATCTGGCGCAGGACATGCCGGTGCTGGATGACGTGTTGCTGGAAAACAAGTGGGCGAAAAAAGCGGTGCGGCATCACCACGTGTTCGCCGATATGTTCAACCAAACCCCGCTGGGCAAACTCACGTTCACCGGCGTGTTCGTCAGTTCCATCGTGTTCATGTTCGCGCATTCCATGCGCGACTGGCCCGCGGCGATCTTCTGCGGCGTGATGTATTGCCTGGTCGTGTGGTGGACCAATCGCGGCGCCAAAAAACTCGGCCTGGGCCCCGCCGTCTGGGCGCACGCCATCACCAACGCCATGCTCTGGGTTTACACCCTTCACACCGCCGACTGGCGGTTCATTTAGGCGCGGCCTCACGGGGGGGGAATCACACGGGCATAGCACGCTTCCAGCCGCTCGATGATGCGTGGCCAGCGCAGGTTCTGATCCACCCAGTCATGCCCGGCTTGTCCCATCTGTTGCCGAAGGGCCGGGTCATCGCGCAATTGAGCGATGGCCCGCGCGATCGCGACCGAATCAAGGGGCACGACCAAACCCGCTCCGGCGCGGGTCACATCCTCATGCAAATGCACCTGGTCGGAGACGATCACCGGCACGCCCGCCCACATCGCCTCGGCCACGACCATGCCGAAGTTCTCATGCCGGCTGGTCAGCGTGAACGCCATCGCGCCGGCCATCGCGGCGAGTTTATCGCCGCCCCACAACGGGCCGACGAAATGCACACGGTCCAACACGCCCAGTCGTTCCAATCGCGCGGTCAGCGGCGTCTGTTCCCCGCCGTCGGGGCCGACGACCACCCATTGCAACTGCGGTTCATCGGCGGCGAGTCGCGCGAAGGCGTCCGCCAAATAGTCCAGCCCCTTGATCGGATGAAGCCGGCCGAGGAACAGGATGTAGGGCCGGTTCGCGATGCGAGGAAAAAGCTGATGGAAGCGGCCCCGGTCAATGGGTTGATTCAGTTCGTGATCCGACAGGCCGGGCGGCATGACGCAGACCGGCGCTTTGAGACCGATGGCCGGAAAAGAAGTGGATTCGATGTTTGAAGTGGCGTGGTAGAACGCCGCGCCGGTGAGTATCCTGCGAAATCCCATCGCCAGAGCGATGCGTTTTTTCAAACCGCGCCGTCGCAGACACGACGGATCGAGCATTCCGTGCGGCGAAAGGGCATAGGGCTTGCCCAGTTCGCGGCTGACATCCGCGCCGGTCTTCGCAAGCGCGTCCCACACGCCATGCACATGAACCACATCCCGGTCGGCCAGCAACGGGCGCAGCGCGGCCTTGAGTTTGCCGGTCAGCATTTGCCGCACCACCCCCACTGACGAAATGAAGCGGAAATCCACCCGATCCGCGCCGGGTGTTTTTCGCAGAAGTTCCGCGACCACCGGCTGCCTGTCGCCGGCATCCAGTGCGATCAGCCGGACATCGTGTCCCCGATCCGCCAGTGCCGGGACCATGCCCATCACCACGGTGGCCGGGCCGCCGGATATCGGGTCGATCGATGCTATGACATGGGCCATTCGCATGGACAATTCTCAGGGGAACCGATCCTCCGGGGACCGCGCCCGGGGTGACCGCTCCGAAACCGGCGATGGAATATCTCCGCCGATTCATCATACCAGACCGGGAGAATGGTGTAACGAAAAGCCCGGCGATTCACGTGAAAATTGCGGATTGCGGATTTCGGATTTCGGATTGGCTCATTCCGCAATCCGCAATCCGCAATCCGAAATGCCTCACCCCTGCTTCATCGCCGCCGCCAGGATCGCGCTGGTGCTCGGTCGCATGATGCGCGGATCGACCTGTTCCCCGGCCTGCAACGTCGCACGCACCTGCTTGCCGCTGATGAACACCGGCTTCTCCTCCTGGTGGTTGTCCATCAAATCCACCCGCCCGGCCGATTCGTAATACGCGGCGAATCCGACTTTCACCGGCTGGATGTGCAACTCGCCGTGCAACTGATCGAAAATCTCCTGCGCGTCGAAATCGCCCCAGATCGGTGTGCCGTCGTGATACGGCGCGTCGGCGTGCTTGCGGCCGATGATGATGTGCGTGAACCCCATGTTCTGCCGGTAAATCGCGTGCATGATCGCTTCGCTCGGCCCGCCGTAGAACATTTTGATGTCCAGCCCCAGCAGCAGCACGCGATCCGGCACCGACCCGCCGACCTTCTTCCACAACGCCGCGTCGCTGTCGCCGTCGCCCAGTTCGCGCGATTCGATCAGCCGCTCGTAGGTCTTCATGCGAATCGTCGCCGAGACATCATCGCCCTTGGTCTCGCCGAGCAACGGGTTCAACACCGCCACCGCGTTTTTGCCCTGTCTCAGCAATGTTTCCAAACCGTACACCAGCGCGTACTCATGCGCCCGATGCAACGGATTGCGTGTCTGAAAGGCGACCGCCGCGTCGTAACCCTTGGCTTCGAGCATCTGGCGAATCCGGGCCGGGCTTTGAATGTGCGCCCCGAACTCCGGGTGTTCCGCGGGCGGGATCACGTGCAGTTCCCCGCCGACCAGATGGGTTTTGTCCGCGTTGTCGGGGTTTTTCAGCACGATGTCCGCCCCCGGATGATCGGTACGGTCGGTGCGATAGACGCACTGGAGGTACGCCGGTTTGTCCCACGCATACACGCTTTGCACATCCAGCGTGGCGACGATGTCGCCCTTAACGTTGACCACCGCCACGGTTTGACCGGGCTTGATCTGTTGCGCCAGTTGCGACGTGATCGGGAACGCCAGCGGAATCGTCCACGCCAGTTTCTTCCCGCCCCCGGAAGGTTGGACCACCACCTGCTCGGCCAGCACGCGGTTCCACGCATCTTCGTTCATCGGGCCGACGAGAGGGCTGAGCGTGCCGTCGGCGATGCGATACACCGTCGAAAGATCGCCGTTGGACACCGGCAGCTTCGCCATCGTGCGTGCTCCGTCGATCAACTTCCGGGGGTCGGACACCAAGCGATTGACAAGCGTACCACCATGCGGCTCGATCAGATGCGACATGAATCATGCTCCTGCGCGGACTGTTTTTGAGGCGAACACGGCCACCATTTACCAGAGGGTTGCACATGGTAGCGATGCCCCGCCCGGGCCGCAATGCGACAGGTATATACCCTCCGCGACTAAGAGTTGACTCAACGGATGTGCGATGCTCAATGTGCGATGTTCAATGTCAGCGAATGAGACCCGGTGCCTTCACATTGCACATCGTACATCCGAATAGATTGACCGTGTGAGGTATAATTCCACGGCGTTTGCCGAAATTGATCCCGCCGCTTGCCGCCGTCCGATATTAACAGGCAGGTCCACCCAGATGACTTCATCGCGTCCCCAACCTGTCATTTCCCTCGAACCCGATCAACCGCTTTTGCTCCACGGTGCCCGCGTCCATTTCGTCGGCATCGGCGGCTGCGGGATGAGCGGCCTGGCGCGCATCGCGCAGGCCGCCGGCGCTATCTGCTCCGGCAGCGACATGGGCGAATCCGCCGTCACGCAATCGCTGGTCAGCCACGACATCCCCGTGACGTTTCAGCAAACCGCCGAGTCGGTTCCCGCCCGGTGCGATCTGGTCGTCATCAGTGCCGCGATCAACGCCCAACATCCCGAACGCCTCGAAGCGCAACGCCGCGATATCCCCGTGATGAAATACGCCCAGATGCTCGGCCGACTCATGCTCGGACGCACCGGCGTGGCCGTGTCCGGCACACACGGCAAATCCACCACCACCAGCATGCTCGCCCACGCCGCGATCCACGCCGGTCTCGATCCCACCTTCATCGTCGGCGCCACCTGCCAGCAAATCGGCGGCGGCTGCCGGGTTTCAAGCAGGGACTTAGGGCAGAAGAAGGGATCAGGGACGAAGGGACGAAGGGACGAAGGGAAAGAGGCGGAGCCGATCCCCACTTCGTCCCTCCGTCCCTCCGTCCCTTCGTCCCTACCCAAAGACCTCCTCATCGCCGAGGCGTGCGAATACGACCGCTCCTTCCACAACTTCCATCCCACCCATTCAATCATCCTCAACGTCGAAGAAGACCACCTCGACTGCTACGGCTCGCTCGATGAAGTCGTCAAAAGCTTCAACCACTTCGCCAAACTCACCGGTGGAAACATCGCCGCATGTCAATGCGGCGCCATCGCTCCCTCGCTGCTCATCGGTCACGAATCGGCCCACCGCACCGCCGTCGCCGCCGGCGTCTCGTGCCCCGTCGAAACCATCGGCTTCGCGCCCGAAGCCGATTACTCCGTCGAAGCCGTTACTTCCGGGGGCATCGCCGGTCGCCAGCATGTCACCGTCAACCAACACGGCCAACCGCTCATCTCATTCGATCTGCAAATCCCCGGCGAACATATGGCCTACAACGCCGCCGTCGCCGCCGTCACCGCGCTTCGCCTCGGCGCTTCGCCCCGCCTCGTCAGTGAAGCCCTCTCCGACTTCCGGGGGCTGGACCGCCGAATGCAGGTGCTGGGCACAACCGACTCCGCTTCCGGGGGCGACGTGATGGTCATTGACGACTACGGCCACCACCCCACCGAAATCCACACCACCCTCCGTGCCCTTCGCCGCCACTATCAACCTCAGCGCCGGGGCGGAAGATTGATCTGTGTCTTCCAGCCGCACCAGCATTCCCGCACCCGATTCCTGCTCGAACAATTCGCCACCAGCTTCGGCGAGGCCGATGTCGTCATCGTGCCGCACATCTACTTCGTGCGCGACAGCGAGGAAGACCGCCGGGCCGTCAGCGCCGCCGATCTGGTCAAACGTCTGCACAACCGCGGCACCGAAGCGCTCCACATCGACGACTTCGCCGATATCGTGACCTGGCTGAAAACCAACACCCAGCCCCACGATCTGCTGGTCGTCATGGGAGCCGGCCCCGTCTGGCAGGTCGCCTACGATTTCCTCGGCCTCAAACACTGACGCCGCAAAATGAGGGCGGCCGAAGCGTAAAGCATCGGATATAATGAATGTCATCATGGTGTCCATACGCAAACATCTCGATTCGCAGACCGTTGATCTGCCCGAAGCCGCGTCCTTGATCGGCAAGGATGTCCGCATCATCATCGTCGAGGAACCCACAGCCCGGCCCCCAAGGGATTTGTCCGCATTGAATCGCCTCGCCGGTCAGATCGATATGGACTTTGACGCCATCGACGATCTTCGCCGACGGAGCGTCGCCAATCCGCTTCAAATCCCCTAAAATCTTCATCATGGCTGAAGATTCCCCCTCCACCCATCCCGTCGTCCTCAGCATTGTCATCCCCGCTTACAACGAGGCCGGCACCATTCGCGCACTGGTCAAACGGGTTCAAAGCGTTTGCATACCGGGCGTCGAAAAACGGATCATCATCGTCGATGACTGTTCCACCGACGGCACAGGCGATGTCCTCAACGAACTGGCTCAACTTCCGGGGATCACCGTCAGGCATCACGATGTCAACCAGGGCAAGGGGGCCGCGCTGCGCACGGGCTTCGCCGCCGCGACCGGCGATTATGTCATCGTGCAGGACGCGGACATGGAATACGATCCGCACGAATATCCCCGGCTGCTCGAACCCATCCTCGACGGCCGCGCCGATGTCGTGTTCGGCACACGCTTCGCCGGCGGCGAATGCCACCGCGTTCTCTACTTCTGGCATTACAAGGGCAACCGTTTCCTCACGCTGCTGTCCAACATCTTCACCAACCTCAACATCTCCGACATGGAAACCTGCTACAAGGTCTTCCCCCTTCGCGTGATCCAACGCATTAAAATCGAGGAAAACCGCTTCGGTTTCGAGCCGGAGATCACCGCCAAGCTCGCCAAGTTTCGTCTGGACGGCCGGCGACTCCGCATCTACGAAGTCGGCATCTCCTACTCCGGCCGAACCTACGAAGAAGGCAAAAAAATCGGCTGGAAAGACGGCGTCCGCGCCATCTGGTGCATCATCAAATACGGGCTGAAATCCTGACCCCCGCACACTTCCGGGGGCTTGCCTCATCGCCTTCACCCCTCGCCTACTTCACGTCCCATCGCCCCATCAGATTCTCCAGCATCCGCATCAACTCCTGGTCCATCTCCATGCCCGCCCCGTTCGCTTCCCGCTGGTTGCTGAACCCCTCGCGCAGACTCTCCATGATCCTTTGCACCGATGTTTCCGCCAGCGCCCTGACGTAAGGGATACGCTCCCACGCCGCGGCGTTCTCCTTCATCGCCAGGTACGTCTGGGCCGCGATCTGGTTGACCTCCTGCGTCGCCCGGCCCGCCAGCGATTCCATCTCCAGATTCAGCGCCATCCGTGACAGCAGCGTGTCCCGTTCCAGGATCGTCACTTCCTGGATGAACCGTTGCATCGGCTCCTTCTTCAGCCGCCGCCCTTTGCCCATGTTCGCCTCGATGAACCGATACGCCTGGTCGCCGGCGAACCACAGTCCGCCGTAGGGGCCGTAGTCCGCCAGATCATCGCTGCGACGCGCCAACGCTTCGGTCGGCACCATCAACTCCAGCATGTACGCCCCCAGATTCGGTTCACGACGTTTCGGCTCGATCACCCGATCGCCCAGATACGCGCGCAGCGACATGAACTTGCCCGGAAACGCCCGCCCCGTTTCCCGCTGGATCGCCCACGCCTCCGCCACCAGTTCCCGCGCCAGTTCCACCGTGCATGGCGCATATGCCAGTTCCCCCATCCGACCGCGAATCGCGTCCTCCACCTCCGAACTGTCATCGAACACGCACCACGCATCCTTCATGCCCACTTCGTCGTTCACAATCAGCACCAATCCGTCCATCCCGCCCTCCGGCGTGCGGAAAAACAACGTCACGCTCCGCGATCCCACCCCATCCACCATGCTCACAAATCCGTGCGAAAACTCCTTGAGCAACGACAAACGCGGCATCACCCCGCCCGCCTTCATCGCCTCCGCCAGTTCCGCCGCTTTTCGCCCCGCGACGCCCATGCCCGGAAACCGCCCCAGTTCCGCCAGGTACCACGCCGCCCGCTCATGCGGATGCGACGCCAGTTCGTCCATCGGTTCGATCAATTCCTCCAGCGGCAACCCCGCCGCCGCCGCCAGCGCCGCCGTCGCGCAAACCAGCGCCGCCGCCGCCGCCGCGTCCTTCCCCGCGAATAACGCCGAGGCCTCCATCGCCCGTGCCGCGTTCTCCACCGTCAGCGCTTCGCGTCCCTCGTCGCCGGCCATGTCGAGCGCCCGCAGCGTTTCTTCCAC
>JBAYVY010000184.1:0-7228 GCA_041674345.1 Phycisphaeraceae bacterium
CTTGCGACAAACGAACCACATATTTCTTACGCATCGGTGCCTCCCTGCTGATTCCCCGGCGACCCTCGCCGGACAGCAGGTTCATCGGCAATCCTAAACATTAGACATGACAAAACACTAGTCTTCGTCAAAAGCTCCGGCAACAGCGAACCGGCCGGTGCCAACTCCGTCACGCCCCCCGGCATGAGCTACAACGGCATCACCGTCGGCGCCCTCAACAAAACCTTCACCCAACGCGCCTCCTTCTCCAGTTTCAGCCACGGCGTCAACCCCATCAAACCCGATATCGTCGCACCCGGCGAATACATCGTCGCACCCAATTCCATCGACACCAACAACGACGGCATGGTCAATGACTTCTCCCGCGGATTCCTCGGCGAAGATTACCACAACCTCGGTGCCACCACCGGCGACATCACCGGCACCAGCTTCTCCGCACCGCACGTCTCCGGCGCTATCGCTCTCATGCAGCAATATCAGGCACTCCACGCCGCCGACCATGACGCCGATCACCGCGTCCTCAAGGCCATCATGCTCAACCAGGCCCATACCAACGTTCAGCACAACGGCGGCGGCGCGTGGGCACAGGGCGCCACCGGCTCGACCGCCGGCCAAAACCTCGTCGTCAATCGCTCCCTCGACACCGAACTGGGGGCCGGATCGCTGGATGTGTACGACACGCTCGGCCTCTATTCCCAGAAGGAAGCCAAGGCGTCCGACAACAACACCGCGCAACACACCACGATCACCCCCGACACAGCGTTATGGTGGGACTTGGAAAATGTCGCCGGCACCAACGCCGGACAAAACGGCACCGTCGATTACCTGCTGCCCGAATCCCTCGCCGGCCAAGCGATCCGCGCCACACTCACCTTTGACATCGCCGGCGCCGTCCTGCCCAATCTCGAACTCCGCCTCTATCACGAAGGGTCCAACGACTTCAACGTACTCGGCTTCGACCAGAACAATCCGCTCGATGACATCCTCATCGCGCAAACACTCAACGCCGCCGAAAACGTCAAACTCTTCGACTTCATCGTCCCCAACATCGGCCCAGGCGAAAATATGGGCTACTACCTCGAAGTCATCAACCTCTCCAACACCGCCACCACCTACGGTCTGGCGTTCGTGCCCGAACCCGCCACCGTCGTCATTCTGCTGACGATCTGCCTCATCGGCATCGCGCATCGCCCCGCCGCTCGCCGCCTCTTTCTCGCCGCCTGACCTTCGCCCGACCTTTCCCGAACTGTGATCGCCAAGCCGCATGGCCCGTCCTGCTTTCCGGGGGCGGGCCTTGCCGGTTTTATTCAATCCCGTCGTTTTATTCGGCGAATACCGTGAAAAAGGCCGGATATGGGCGGCGCGAATGCCTTTGCGTCAGGCCGGTGCCGACCCCGTGTTGGCAGGTTCGCAGTCAGTCGGCGAAATGGGAGGGATTGTCCGACTTCCGGTCGGGGGAAGAGTCGGGTGGGCCGTCTTCCTCGGCGTCGGGGGGCACGCCCAGATAAGCGAGGGTTTGATCGACGATCTGCGTGGCGGCGGGCGCGGCGACGATGCCGCCGAAGTGACCCACCGCCGGGTCGGGCTGATGGATGACGACGATGACGATGATCGCCGGGTTTCGCAGCGGAGCGCCGCAGATGAAACTGGCGGTGTAGGCGCGGTCGATGTAGCCGCCGCGAACGCGGTCGGGCACCTGGGCCGTGCCGGTCTTGCCCCAGATGCGATAAAGTTTGCTGATGGCCTTTTTGCCGGTGCCCTCGCTGACGACCCGACGAAGCACGTCACGGGTATGATCGGCGGTCGCGGCGCTGATGGCACGCTGATACAGCGGCTGATCGGCCTGCGAGGCGAGGATGCTGGGGGTGACGACCAGCCCGCCGTTGGCGAACGCGCTGAAGCCGCGCACCATCTGCATCGGCGTCACGGCGATCTCCTGTCCCATCGGTACGCTGGTGATCGAATACTTGGACCATCGTTTGAGCGGGTTGACGATGCCGCGCGATTCGCCGGGCAACCCGCTGCCGGTCATTTCGCCGAAGCCGAACTTATGCACGGCTTCGTACATGCGTTTTTCGCCCATGCGCATGCCGATCTGCGACATGCCGATGTTGCTGCTCTTGACCAGCACCTGGTCCCATGTGATCGTGCCGCTGGGATGCGCATCGTGCAGGATGCGCCCCCGGAACGGCGAGAACGAACCGCTGGTGGTGGTGTCGATTTTCTCTTCGGGCCTGGCGATACCGGCTTCTGTGGCGGGCGCATGGACGAACGGTTTGAAGATTGATCCGGGTTCAAACGGATCGGTGACGGCGCGATCCTTGCGGAAATCCGGCCGGACGTTCCCTCGCTGCGACGGATCGAAACCCGGCCAGTTCGCCACCGCCAGCAGTTGCCCCGTCGTCGCCTGCATCACGACCACCTCCGCGCTCTTGGCGCGGTAGTGCGCGCAGGTTTCCTCAAGCACCTGCTCGGCGATCCCCTGCACGATCAGGTCGATGCTCAATCGCACATCGCCGCCCGACCGCGGCGGGGTATAATCGGCCTGTTCCACCCACACCGGACGGCGCTGCGCATCGTGCAGATAGGTCACATGGCCCGGTTGGCCGGTGACTTTTTTGTTCAGCAGCAGTTCCAACCCGTCCAACCCCGTGCCGTCTTCGCCGACGAATCCGATCAGCGGCCCGGCCAGTTTGCCCTGCGGATATTCCCGGATCACCCGCGGTTCCAGCCCGATCGCCTTGCTGCGAAGTTTCGTCACTTCCTCAAGCTGATCCTCATCCAGCAGCTTGTCGATCACCACATATCGCCGGTCGGCGTTGTCACCGATCAACCGGTCGATGCGGGCCGGGTCGTCCCGCAACACGTGCGCCAGGTCCACGGCGAAGCGGCTCTGATCCTCGATCATCTGCGGATCGACGAACAGACGATAACCGATGTGGCTGACGGCGAACGGATGGCCGTTGCGGTCTTCCAGGTCGCCCCGGCGGGCCGGCAGCGGCATCGTGCTCTGCCGCGAACCAGCGAAACGATCCAGTTTCGGCGCATCGGCCAATTGCAATTGCACGACGCGACCGAGCAGCCCGGCCATCGCCAGCGAAACGAAGATGAGCGTGACCAAGCCGACGGCGCTGCTTCGCCGGAACTGGCGAAGGCGCGGATCGGTCAACGACTTGGCGTTTGGAGCGGTGGTCACGGTGAGTCGGTGCGCCGGTCGCGGTTGGGGCCTTGCGCGACGCGCGTCTGCGGACCGACGGTCGGAAGCATCGGCGTGGCGGGTTCCAGTTGCAATTGCGCGATGAGGATGCGTTCGTTCAATTGGCGGGGGGTGAGCAGTCCGGCGACGTCGGATTGGTGACGCCAGATGTCCTGCCGAAGCTCCTGGGCGGTTTTTCGCTGAACGGTCAGATCATAAACCTGCTGGGCGCGTTGCTGTCGCAACACCAACAGCCCGGCCGCGATGGCCCCGAGCAAAATCGTCATGGTCAGCAGTTTGGCGTACATGGGGCGTCCTGCGGGGTGCGGGGTGCGGGGTGCGGGGTGCGTTCAATCCGCAAGCCGCAGGACGCACCCCGCAAACCGCTACTTCGGCACCTTGATGGTGGTTCCGACAACCAGGTTGTCCGGGTCTTTGATGATGCCGCGATTGAGGGCGACGAGTTTGGGCCAGGCCTTGCTCGTGCCGTAAAACTTCAGCGCCAGTTTGCCCAGCACGTCGCCCTTCTGAATCGTGTAAGTCTTGCCCCCGGAAGTCTCAATGGTCGGGGTGCGATCGCCGCGCAGAGACGGAGGCGTGTTGGGATCAAAGGTTGTGGTGGTATCAGGTGAACTTCCGGGGGCGGGGGATTCGGAAGTCGTGGCATCGCCGTCGCGGTCTGGCAGGACGATGCGGACGCCGGGCCGCAGGTCGCGTTCGCTGCGCAGGATGTTGCGGGCCTTGTTGACCTCGAAGATGGTTTTGTAGTACGCCGGGTCGCCGTACTGCTTCTTGGCGATCTGATAGAGGGTGTCGCCCTTTTGGACGGTGTACCAGTTGTCGCGCGCGGTATTGGCCTGCGAACCGCCGGGACCGATCACCGCCACACGGTCGTTGCCGGGTTGGGGGGAAATGTCATCGTGGCCGGTCTCGATTTGAAGGACATCGACCGGGACGCCGCCGTCCACAACCTGAAGCGGGCCGACCCCATGACTGCCGCCCGACGGGAATTGACCGGCCCCATCGGCGGGGATGACCGCGAGTTGTTCGTTCTGGTCCGGCGGCAGAGGCGTGCCACGCTGGCCCCAGGTGGTGGATGTGTTATTGGACTGCGGCTGACCGGCCAGGCCGTCAAACCGGGTCAGGTCGGCCGGCTGCTGTTGCTGCGCGACCGACAAATGATCGGAAATCAGAATTCCGATGAAAATAATCACACCCAGTCCGACGAGCAGTCCGATCTTCGTTTCTTTGGTCATGGCAATTCGTCCGTGAAAAAGGCGGGAGCCAGTCCTTGGCGGCGGTATTTTAACAGCTTCTTCCGGGAATCAAAGGGCTTTTATGCGGAAATCCATCGAATCGCGCGAACTTTCGCGGATCGGCTCCGCGGATTACTCATTCGTTCATCGTCGTCGGCCTGCACCACCTTGCGCGTCAGTAGCTCAGCGCGGCCCTGGTCGGCGTAACGCTTGAAAGCGTGCTTCACCAGGCGGTCCTCCAGCGAATGAAAGCTGATGACCACCGCGCGGGAACCAGCCGACATCAACACCGGCAAGCGCTCCAGCAATCGCTCCAATCGCCCCAACTCATCGTTGACCGCGATGCGAAGGGCCATGAACGTGCGCGTGGCCGGGTGGATGCGCTGGCGTCCGCCGCGCCGGCCGTAAACTGACGCGCACAGTTGAGCCAGTTGCCTGGTAGATTGAATCGGCGAACGGGGCCTCGCTTCGATAATTTTTCGCGCGATAACACGACTCAGCCGTTCCTCGCCGTATTTCCACAGAATATCGGCCAGCTCCCGTTCGTCGATCTCCGCCAGCAGTTCCGCCGCCGTGATCCCCCCCGACCGGTCCAGCCGCATGTCCAATGCCGCGTCCTGCTGAAAGCTGAAACCCCGCTCCGCATCGTCCATCTGATTCGATGCGAATCCCAAATCCGCCAGCAACAAATCCACCTTCCCCACGCCCAAACCATCAAGAATCTCGCGGGAATCAGCGAAATTGCCATGCACTATCCGCACCTCAATCGGTGCCTCGGCCAACCGCCGCCGCGCAAACGCCGCGTTATCAGCATCCGCATCCAACCCGATGTAACAACCGCCCGACATGCCGGGGGCGGACGTTCCGGGGATTCCGGGGGCGGACGTTCCGGGGATTCCGGGGATTCCGGGGATTCCGGGGATTCCGGGGGCGGACGACAGCATCGGCGCGATCAGTGAGGCGTGCCCCCCCCGCCCCACCGTGCAGTCCAGCATCGTCTGACCCGCGCCCGGCGAAAGCAATTCGATCACCTGCCGCGACATCACCGGCAAATGACCGGCTGCGGATGAAGTCTCTTCGTGTGGTTGAACCATGTCATTCATCCGCGGCATTATCCCATATTCGTGCGACAGCAGAACCGCAGAAAAACAAAACAGCAAAACATGGGGTCCAACGTGATCCGATGCCTGTTGTTCTGCTTTCCAGCGCGTTACAATCCAGCCATGATCCGACTCGACTGCCCCCAATGTCAGCGCTCGCTGGAAATTGACGACGGGTTTGCCGGTGGCGTCTGCCGATGCTTCAACTGCGGCACATTGATGACCGTCCCCGCCGCCGGGGAACACGCCGAACGTCTCACGCTCGGCTCCGGCACCAATCGCCCCGATCGCCCCGACACACCCGGCGCCCCCGGTGCCCCCGGAAGTTCACCCGCCCCCCGACGCGATGAACCCGATGTCTTCGTCACCAGCACCGGCCGCACCGTCCGCCTCACGCACGATCAGGTCTCACGCATCGCCGTCGCCCGCAAGCCCCGCATGGGCCTTCGCGTCCTTCTCATCGCCGGCTTCGCCGTCATCACCGTCGCCATGTTCGTCATCATGGCCGTACTCGGCATCCAATCCCTCAGTCAACAACAACTCGAACAGCAAACCCTCCAGCAAAAACAAGAACGCGGCGTCGATCTGTCCCAACAAGTCCTGTCCTACAGCCCCGACGCCAATCCCCTGCTGCTGACCACGCCCAACCTGTTCGGCATGCCCGTCAAAAACGAAAAACAATCCATCGTCCTGCTCATCGACTCCTCCGCCGCGATGCGCGATTACCTCGACTTCGCCGTCGGCACCGTCTCGGCCAACCTCAAAACCCTGCCCGCCGATGTCAGCGCGCAACTCATCTTCGCCGATGAGGCCGGCCTGCACTTCATGCCCAACGCCCCCATCCCCTTCGACAAGTGGAACCCCGCCGAACTGGCCGAACTGCTGGCGGCACTGCGACCGCTGGGCGTTCAAAATCTGCCCGCGGGATTCGACAAAGCGCTCGCCGCCAAGCCCGATCGCCTCGTGCTGGTCACGTCGATGGCGCCGATCAAGCCCGTGATGGACAAGCTGAACGCCGCCCTCGCCGCCGCGCCGAACGTGATCTGCGACATCGACCAGCTCGGCCGAACCAACGACACGCTCCAACAACTGGCCGAGAGCCGCAAGGGAACCTACCTCCACCTCCCCGACGGCCAGATTCAAAGCTGGTACGCCGAGTATCAGCGGAAGAAATAAAAATCGCGGGGAAACGCCCGATGTTTGACCGGCCGGAAATGTGTTTCGCCACCCGTGCCATGAACATCCGCATGAAACATCCCGTTCGCAACACGCTTCTTATCATCGCCGCCCTGCTGCCGACCGGACTGGTTTGGGTTGGCATCGGTGTCTTTACGGCTCCGCGAAACTTCGGCATCGAAGACACCCTTGCCCACAACAGCCACCTCCTCGTCCGAGCCATCGAACGATACACACAGGAACATCAACATTTCCCCGCCGCATTGGCCGATCCGCCGCCAAAGAAGGATGATGTGCGTTTCGACCAACTCGATTACGTCACCCGCGTCGAATAGTGTCGGAATAAGGTGTGTCAGGATGGAACGCCACTTAACGAAGCTCTAAGTGGCCGTGCAGGAATAACTGATAAGATTGCGAAGCAAATGGGACCGCGTGGTTGGACGGAGCCGCAGATCGCAGAGGCCCTGAAGTCTGGGCAACAGATTCCTGCCATCAACAAG
>JBAYVY010000185.1:0-7214 GCA_041674345.1 Phycisphaeraceae bacterium
CGCCAATGCCCGCCGCTCCCATCGCCGCCGCCGCATTCGCATGCCGCACCGCCTGGATATCGTCCTCGCATCCTGCCGCTGCCGCATCCCGCCCGACGACTAACCCGCGTTGTCGTACTACTACCCCACGCATCAGCAATTCCAGCAAGCCGTCCGCGACTCGCTGGCCGCGGTCAACACACGCCATCGGGACACGTTGAAAAGCACCCTCACGCTCAACTTGCGGATGTTCAACGATGTTCAACTATTGGCCGCGTGAGGTATAAACGGGGATCGCAATGTTTAGCGGTGGCCGTCAGGCCCCGCGTCCTGAGAACACGTCATGATTCTTGCGCATCATTTTCATCGCGTCCGGTTTCCGGCCACGGCCAGCCAGCGGCGCAGTTTTTCCGCCAGGTCGGTGCGGGTCAGTTCTTCGAGTTTGTCTCGCAGATAAAAAACTTCCAGCATCGCCGGCACGTTCAGTTTCAACTTGGCCATCGTGCGTCCGACCTGTTCCCAGTCCATCACGCCGTCGCCCGGCATTCGGTGGTCATCGGCGATCGCATCATTGTCGTGGACGTGAAGGTAGCTGACGACGTCGGCGCATTTTTCGAGGCGTTCGCACACCGGGCCGGTCATTTGCGCGTGGCCCAGGTCGTAGCACATGCGGATCGACGGATGCTTCATCGCGCGGACCATCGAGGCGACTTGGAGGGGGTCGTCGCCGAACCAGTAGTTGTGCGGGTTGTTCTCGAACAGATAGACGACGCCGAGTTGTTCACCGATTTTCGCCAGATCGTTCAGCGACTTTTGGAACGGGGCGGCGCGTTCGCGCCGGCGTGCCTCGGATATCTTCAAGCCCTCCGGGGCGGTCGGCGAAGGATGCACGACCACCCTCGGCCCGCCCAGCGCCGCGGCCAGCTCCCCTTCCCCGCGATACACCTCGACGCTGCGTTTGCGAATCGACTCATCCGGGCACGACGGATCATAGCCCGGCCCGAACAGGCCGTGAATCGAATCAATCGGCAACCCCGCGTCGGATGTGATCCGTCGCGCGTCGGCCACCGTCGGCGGGTTCGCCTCGTTGCGGTAAAACTGGCAACTGGTACAACCCAGCCGCCGATACAACGACAGGATCACCGGCGGATCAAAATCCCCAAACCCGAACGCGGCCGTGGTCGCCAGTTGCGGCATTGCAAATCTCCGAGCTAAACCAATCTCATCTTTCCAAGGCGTCCGATGGAACAAAGCATTCACCACGGAGATCACCGAGAAGAACAGAAATTGATATCAACCATTCCATTCTTCTCCGTGAACTCCGTATCCTCCGTGGTGAACCTTTCTTCAACTCCAAACCCGACCCGATTGCCTCATCGCTCACTCAACCGCTGCCTCACGAACGTCGCCCGGAACTCGCGTCGCTCCGAGCCGGTCAACACCCGACCCGCTATTCTTTGCAAATGCGACGGTCCCGTCAAGGCGAACAGATCGTTGACCTGTTGCAAATCCGGCCCCTCGATCCGCCCCATGCACAACCCCAATCGCAAATGCGACAGCAAATAGAGCGTTTCCTCGCTGCCCAGCAATCGCGCGTGCGTCAGCACGGCCCACGCCCGCTGAATGCGGTCGTCCAGCAGCGACGGACGCCGCTCGGCCAGCGCGGCCCGCGCCTCCTGCTCATACCGCACGATCTGCGGAACCATCTGGTCCTGAAAATCGGTGAGGATTTCCTGCTCGCCGCGACCGAGCGTGGTCTGGTTCGACACCTGATAAAAATCGCCCAGCGCCTCGGTGCCCTCGCCGTAAAATCCGCGCACGGCCATATGCATGTCGCGCGCCGCCCGCTGCACTTTTTCAATTTCGCCGGTCAGTTTCAACGCCGGCAGGTGCATCATCACCGACACGCGAATGCCCGTGCCCACGTTCGTCGGGCACGCCGTCAGATAGCCGAGCTTGTCGCTGAACGCGAAGTCGATCTGTTTTTCCAGCGCGTCGTCCATCGCATTGGCGGCCCGATACGCATCGGCCAGCCGCATCCCGCTGTAAATGACCTGAAGGCGGATATGATCTTCCTCATTGACCATGACGGCGACCGATTCGTCATCGCTCACCGCCAGGCCGCGAATCTTGTCGCCCTGTCCGTGTTGGCGGCTGATGAGGTGGCGTTCGACCAGCAACTGCCTTTCCAACGCCGGCATGTCCGCCAGGTCCATCCACACCAGTGTCCGTCCCATCGACGCATCGAGCAACTTGGCCCGGCAAATCTGGCACAATTCCCGCCGCTGCGCCGCGCCGGCCTTGAGCAGAAACGGAAACCCCGCCACGTTGCGCGCCAGCCGGACCCGGCTCGAAATCACAACGTCGCTGTCAGGCCCTTCGCCCCGCAACCACGGACTGGCATGTTCCGACCACTGAATCATCCGTCCGCTCACTTGTGCGACTCCAGTTCCCGAACCTCGTCCCGCAACCGCGCCGCGCGTTCGTATTGCTCCCCGGCCACCGCCTTGTCCAATTCACGCCGCAACTGCTTCAATCGCTGCTGCCGCAACTGATCGCTGCCGGCATACCGCGGCACCTTCCCCAAATGATGCGTCGCGCCCTCCTGCGCCCGCTCCAGCAGCGGCATGAGCAGCGGCCCGAACGCCGTGTAACAATCCGCGCATCCCAGCAGCGCCCGCTTGCGAAACTCGCTGAACGTCAGCCCGCAATGCTCGCAAACCAAATCGGTTTCCCCCCCCGTCGTCACCGGCCCGGCCTGTTGCACCGCGCCGCCGACCGACGTCGGCGCGGCGACCGATGAGGTGTGTTTCAACACAAACTTTTCCAGCAGTTCATTGATGGGCGAATGGGTCACCTTGATGGTGACGCCTTCTTCCATCGCATGGTGTTCGCACAGGTGCTTTTCGATTTTCTGACCGTTGATGATTTCGATCAGGTGTACGGTCGCCGGGTTGTCGCATCGGTCGCACTTCATGGTTCGTCCGCTGAAAGTGAATCACAGCATTGTATGAGTTTCCCCCCCCGCGAACCAATCCCCGCCCCCCGCCCCCGGAAGTTTGGGCAGACCCTTGCGGAAGTTCCTCCCCCGCCGCTTGCGGCTTGGCGATGCCCCCCCAACGAAAACCCGCCCTCATCGGGCGGGCATAAGAACTGGGGATCAAGGATTCGAACCTTGACTAGCTGAGCCAGAGTCAGCCGTGCTACCGTTACACCAATCCCCAACTTGTCAGACGATCGGCGTTTCGCCGCCGCACATCAGTCAGATTAGCGGCCCATCGCACCCCGGTCAATCAACCGAATGTGCGACGTCCAATGTGCAATGTCCAATGTGTCCGTATCTTCGTCGTGCGACGATTTCCACATCGCACATCGCACATTGAACATCGCACATTTCCTCACGCCGCCTGGGTCGCACCGGCCTTCAGCGCGTTCAATCGCTTGGCCAGCCGGCTCTTCTTGCGCGAGGCGGTGTTCTTGTGGATCGTCTCGGAGTCCGCGGTCTGATCCAGCTTCTTGGTCAGCGCCTTGTACGCCTGCTCGGCCTTGGCCACGTCGCCTGCGTGGACCGCGTCAAGGAACTCCTTGCCGCCGTCCTTGATCTGGCCTTTGCGCCAACGGTTGCGGGCGCGGGCTTTGGCGTTCTGACGAACACGTTTCTTTGCTGACAGTGAATGAGCCATGTCGGTTCCTGTAAAATCCCCCATTCGGGGCGTGGTGCGAAACGCAAGATTATGCCCCCTATCCCCGCCCTTTGCAAGTCCGCACCGGACCATGTTTCCCATATGTTGAATACGCATATCGCTCAGGGCCGCGCCCCCGGAAGCCCACGGGTTAAGAAAAACACCGCCCAAGCTGGACGGCGCGATGATCCATTGATAGCGACAACGCCTAGCGAGACGAACGGGGCTTCGGGCGAGGCGAACCCGCCCGACGGGTTACATTGCTTCGGCGTGACGTGCTGGCCGACTTGCGAACCGGGAACCGTCCCGACACCGCTTCCTTCAATCGCTTGGACACCCAACTATTTAGACTCTCGCCATCGGCGGTGGCGACGAGATTGAGCTTACGATGCAGGTCCGTATCGAGGCGCGCCACGAATTTGCCGGAACAGGGCTTGTCCGGTTCCTCACCGCGTTCTTTGCAGAACGCCAAGTAATCATCGACGGACTCGTGGAAGGCCTTTTCGACCTCATCGACCGACTCGCCTTGGAACGTCACCACATCGCGGATGCCCACGACTTCACCGTGCAGGGTTCCCGCTTCGGCGTCGAATTCGACTTTGCCCAGGTAACCTTTGTATTCCATCATGGCTTGACTCCTGCTTCGGTCAGAAAACGCCGCATCGACTTCACAGCGCCCTTGTCGGTTTCCTTCCGGGGGTGCGGGCGATGAAACACCGCTCGCACCCCGTTCAATGCGATGCGGACGCGCGAGCCGCTGCGTCCCCGTTTTGTTCTCCGCAATCGCTACTTGCTTTCTCCGCGATTGGGCGCGGGGACGCCCTTGGTATAGACGATCAACAGGTCCACGGCCCCTTTTTTCTTCTTGGAGATTTGTACGGTGAATACCGCCTGGATCGAGTGATCGCTCAGCAGTTTCGCGTGTTGGTCCGCTTTGTCGCTGCGCAGGGCTTGGCCCGGTTCCACCGGCACATGGGGCAGGTTCAGGGCATCTTCAATCGAGTTGAGCGCGACAGGATAAGCCGGGGTTTGCGGCGAGTCTTGCTGGACGCAGTGTATCTCGTCCACGATGCCGATACGGACGACCAGTCGCAGGTCCGGGTGTGCCGAATCGCGCAGATCGACTCTTGTGTGCGCGATCTCATCTGGGTGTGGCTCCACATAGATGCCGACATAGCCCTGTTTGTTGTAAAGATCAACGAGGGTCTTGCAAATGTGATGAATGGCGTCGCCTGAATACTCACGCTGCGACGCATTGAGTTGGGCCAGCGTGACCGGAGGCACCGCCTTCGGGTCCGCGGCCAGGTCGCATCGCCCGTCGTCCAGTTGCAGGCCGGGGATGGAAACCTGATCCGGCGGGGGCAGGGTCGGCGCGGCCAGATTGGCCGGTTCCTGTTCCATATGGAAGTGGCGAACCACATATGTCGCCGGTGTTGCGCCGGGCGCTGCGCTCGCATCCGGCGCGGGGGGGGCGGCGGGCGCTCGCATGCCGAGCCGCTCTTCGTAAAATTTGACCGTCGGCCGGGGGCTGTAAACACCGTGGCCGCTGATCTTCCGCAGTTTCACCCAATCCGGGTTGGACTTGTCCAGGCCGTAGTCCATGAACGTGAACAGGCCCCAATCCCACACGCGGAGGTATTGCGGGGTGACGTGTGCGATCCCGGCGTCATCCTTCTTTTCCGTGGTGACCTGGCCGTACACGCGGATCAGGGACAGAAGCGGTATGGCCTGAACATGCGAGGGGATATCGACATGAAAGTCGCCCGCGCCGTGAATGGAAACGATGTGCATATGCAGGTCCGTCAGCCCGTCGAAGTATTTGTGTTCCAGCAGCAGCGAGGTCGTTCCGGTTTTCTCATTCCAGTCGATCCGGCGGACGATGCCGAACCATCCCACGTATTTGCCGTCCTGCCCGGCGAGTTGATAATCCTTCACGGCGATCTTGCCGACTTCTTCTTCGGCCCTTTTTTCCTGAAGCTTTTTCCATTGTTCATCCGTGATGTTCCGGGGCCGGGGCAATTCGACCGCCGGCCAGAGATTGATCGGCAACTCCGTCACCTTCTTCAGGTATTCGGCCTCTTTCTCCAGCGGCCCGTATCCGGCCGTCCCCAATGTCCGCGCCGGCGGCAGGGGCTTCGATATTTCAATGATGACTTGGGGCTTGGCGGCATCCTCCGCCAGAACACCGACGCACCAGAAGAAAAGCACCAGAGTCACGGAAGCGCGGAAATGTTTCATCAGGCACCTCGTTGAATCGTCATTCCATTCCCCCCTCACGCCTTGAACTTCGCCTTTGCCGCGGCCGCGTCGGGTTCGATGGTCAGAATCAGTTGCAGGTTCATGACGTGAAACTGCTCCAGCACCATCGGATTCGGCACGGCGATGTGCAGTTGACCGCCGAAACTCAGACACTTCTTTTTCATCGTCACCAACATGCCCATCAGCCCCGAACTGGCCGACGGCACACCCGTCAGATCGACCAGCAGTTTCACGTCGCGATGATCCGACAGCGCGGCGGTCAGCTCGTACAACTCGCGGATGGTCCGGTTATCAACCTGACGCGGCGGCAGACGCACGTGCGTCACGCCATGCGTCTGCTCGATCTTCAACATCTGCGCGGTGTAATTCAGCGGCATCCGGGGTTCCTTGCAAGAGGGAGATCAACCGCGCGGCCGGATGCTCACGCCGCTCAGCAGGGGCCGGCCCTGCTTCGGCGTGAACTCGACGGACACGCCCCGACCGTCGGCGGCGTACACGTCCATTTCAAGGATCATCGCGCGATGGACGCCGACCGTGGCCTGGATATCGACATCGGCGTGGCGGCGCTGACCATTGGCGGCGACATCAAAAACGCGGCGACCGTCGTTTGCCGCGCCGTACAGCGAAGGGTCGGCGACACGCTGCGCGTGTGTGAACGGCTCGGCCAGGTGAAGGCGAACGCGGTATTCCCCGTCCGGTACGTCCAAGCGGTACGCATCCAGGCCGATCAAAAAGGTTTGGTAAATCGGAACCAGATCGGTGCCCCGGATGGTGTCGCCGACGCCCTGGCGTATGCCGTGCCATGCGGGCGTGGCGGGCCAGTGGGTCCAGTATTGTCCGCCGACGTGACCGAAGCCGCCGGGCGTCCAGTCGTGGTCGGGCAGCCAGGTTTGGTCGGTGAGCGTGTCGTGGAAATGCGTGCGCGACTGGCCGACGTTGATTTGCAGTGATTGACCTCGCAGGCCGTGGCGCGAGAGATCGGCGGGGATGAAACGCACATCCAGATCAACGGCGTCGAACGCATCGGTGCCGTCGCGCGCGGCGGCGCGTCCGACGACCTGGATGTGGTGCGGGCCTTCGGTCAGCGTCAGATCAAACCGGGCGACGCGCTGTCGCACGGCGGCGCGGCCCGCGGTTCGTCCGTCCACGATGAGTTCAATTTCGTCACGGTTGGAATACACCTCGACGGGGAACGTGACGGCTTGCCCCGGATCGGCGACGAACAGCCGCCGACGCCAGTGGTGCGCAGCGATATGCGCGACCGGCTGGTCCGACCAGTGGGCCTGGTACAGA
>JBAYVY010000186.1:0-7208 GCA_041674345.1 Phycisphaeraceae bacterium
ACGCGCGGATGGTGAACGCGGAAACCGAACGGGTGGTGACGGGGAAGTTGCGGGAAGTGGCGGAGCGTTCGCCGTGGAAGGCGATCGCGGTGAGCGAGGATTACGCGGATCGGGCGAGCGAGGATTTGGGACTGGCGCGGGAGCGGCTGGTGGCGATCCCGCCGGGCGTGCCGACGCGCGTGACGATGAGGCGGGACGAAGCGGAGCGATACTTGCGGGAGAAACTGAATCTGCCGGCGGACATGGCGGTGGTGACGTATCTGGGAAGGCAGGACACGGAAAAGGGCATCGACCTGTTGCTGTATGCGATGAACATCTTGCGGCGGGAAGGCGTGAAGGTGCAACTGGTGATCGCGGGGCCGACGCTGTTCGGTCGGGCGTATCGGCGGGTGATGCGGCAGATCGCCACGGACCTGCGACTGGGTGTGCCGTGGCTGGAGCAGGTGGACGAGCGATTGCGGGAGGCGTTGTTCGCCGGGAGCCGGTGCGTGGTGTATCCGTCGATACATCGGGAACCGTTCGGCATGGTGCCGGTGGAGGCGGGCGCGTTCGGCACGCCGTCGGTCGTGCCGAACTTCGGCGGCGTGGGGCAGGCGATCGAAGTCCAGGGCCGGCGGTGCGGTTTGCGTTTTCAGGCGTTCGACAGCGGCGATCTGGCGAAGCAGATTCGCCGATTGATCGAAGACGAAGCGTTGTGGAAGGAATTATCCGCCAACGGCCCGATCGTGGCGGAATATCATTCCGTGGCGAACATGGCCGACCGGGTGCTGAAACATATGGGGATCGCCACGGAACAGACCGGGAAGTTGCAGCCCCTCGCGGCAAATAGTCGATAAAATATCAACATGCGCACCGCATTGAAAAAACTGGATCACGCGATCGAACGCATGGACCTGGGCGGATGGCTGATGCTGCTGGCGGGCGCCCTGCTGATCGCGCTGGCGGTGCTGACTCCCGCGGCGCTGGACGTGCGGCGGCTGAAGTACCAGCAGCAGGTCATGCAGGAACATCTGACGACGCTGACGACGGAAAACGACAACTACATCCAGTTGATCGGCGCGGTGAAATCGAACGACGCCCCGCTGCTTCAACGATTGGCGTGGAACGAACTGCATTTGAAGCCGGCGGGTTCGCAGCCGGTCGATGGGGTGTTGCCGTCTGAGCCGGGCGCGACGACGCTGTATCAGCAGTGGGTGGTTCCGCCGGAGCCGGACTTGACGCCGGTGGATCGCGCGTTCGCCGCATCGCACAACACGCAACTGGTGCGACTGATGACCGGCCCGAAGCGCCCGATGATGATGATCGCCGGGGCGGTGCTGATCGGCATGGGGCTGATTACATCGCTGCGCGAGCCGGAAAAGGCGTGATCGCCCGTCCACATCCGCTGTCGCGGGGGGCATTTGACGACACGATTTTGTTCAAGCGGTCAAGCATTGACGACCGATAAAACCATCAACTCGTTTTTTTGTCGTGAGGGTCGCATGGCACGTCAGATCGGAGGGGATGATGCCCCCCGTCATTGCGGCGAATGCCAGGCATGTTGCCAATGTCTGGCGATCGCCGAACTGAACAAACCCGTGTTTACGGCCTGTCCGCACCAGTGTGCGGCGGGTTGCGGCATTTACGCCGGGCGGCCGAGTTCGTGCCGGAGTTTTCGGTGTTTGTGGCTGATGGGTTATTTGTCACCGGAGGATCGGCCGGACCTGCTGGGGGTGATTTTCGTCACCACAGCACACCCGGAACTCGGCAACATTCCGATGCTGATCGAGTTGAAACCGGGCGCGATGCGGCGGGGGCCTGTTCAGGCGGCGATCGGCCGGATGCGACAAAACCGGGCGGTGGTGGTGATGACGGGCCAGACCAAACACGTACTGCGGCAGTTGCGTCCGCCGCGAACGAGCCGGCGGGCGCAGTTGGCGCGGATGGCGGCGGGGCTGGAAACGACGAGCGTGCCGGGGTAGCGCCGCTTGCGTCGAGCAACATCGTTGAAAAACCCGGACCTTCGTCCCCGAAGGACTGGGGTCCGGCTTGCGGGAGCAATTGGAGCTTGTTCACGCCATCCGCGCTACCGGCGCGGAGCGGGGTTGAAGTCCGGCGGCGGGAAGTTGTTTCCGGGACCGGAACCTGGGGCGGGGGTTCTGACGTTGGGCGCGGGGGATCGGCCGGCGCGTTCGGCGCGTTCGCGTTCCTGCTGTTCCTTGTGGGCCCTCATGCGGTCCAGGTCGGTGGCCTGGGCGGCCAGGGCGTCGGGGGCGATGCGTTTGAGGAGTGTTTCGCGGAGTTGTTTGTCGGCCAGTTCGGCGCGGCTGGTCAGTTCGCCATCGGTGGCGACCAGAACGCGGAGGGTTTGCTGCGAGATGTTGAGGGAGGGGACAAGGACTTTGTAAGTGAAATCGGTATCGACGAGAACGGCTCCGGTGAAGAAGTCGATGACCGGCTGGAGGGCGGGCGCGGGTTGGGGGTTGTTGGGATCGACGCGCGGAGGCGAGAGAGGGGCATATTGATCGGTGGGTTTTCCGATGGGATCGCCGATGGCGACGTTGTATTCATATTTGCGCCACAGGCCGTCGTAGAACTTCCAGATTTCGATGCGGGCGGCGCGTGTGGCGGCGTTGCCTGCCGTGACGAAGAAGTAGTTGTCCTGGATGGTGGTCAGGGGTTCGGACCAGTCGGACCAATCGCTGCTGAGGGTGAACTGATCGGCGATTTTTTTCTGGGAATCGGGCACGCCGGACTGATGGAAGAGCGGATTGGAGAAGACCAGACGGATGCGGTAGGCGTAGGTTTTGCCGGGCAAGACGGAGAAGTCGTTGGCCCAGCATTCGACTTTGTCCTGCGTGAGGAGTGAGCCGGTCAGGGTGGCGTAATCGGCGGGCGGGGTTTCCATGCCGGGCATACCGCCGGGCGCCATGCCGGGGGCGGGGAATCCGGGGCCGCCCGGAAACTCACCGGGGAATCCGGGGCCGCCGGGCGCGGACGGCGCGGCGCCGCCCGCGGCCTGAATCTGCTGAGTCAGACGGGCGATGTTCTGCTGGATGGTGGCGATCTGGCGATCGAGGAACTGGATTTGCGCGGGAACAGTGGCGGCGGCGCGGCGTTTTTGGAGGTTGGCCAGCCGGGTATTGGACAGGGTGATCTGGCGTTGAAGATCGGCGAGATTGGCGGAACCGGCGGGAGCGGCGTCGGCGGCGGGTTCGAGCAGTTCCGGCGGGGCCCATGCGGTGTTGCGCAGCGCGTAAAAGGTCGGCTGGACCAGTTGGGATTGGTTGAGCTTGGCGGCTTCCACGATGGACTTGGCGCTCTGGATGGTGACCTGGTCGAGGTTGTTGGCGCGGGCGGTGAATCGACCGACCATCGGGGCAACCAGTTGCGGCTGGGACCAGGAGCCGTCCGGCTGGAGCATCCGGCGTTCGACCTGCACATCGACCAGCGTGAGCATGTCGCTCCACCAGCTCGGAAGGATGGGCTGCGTACCGCCTTCCGCGGGTTTTTGCAATTGCTCCATCAGCTTGGCCATGTCCAATCGCGCGGCGACCGTGACCCAGCGGACATCGAAGGGCGCCTGGGAACCAAAGGCCTGGAGGATTTCCGCGGGATTGGCGGCGGGATCGAGCGTCCCCAGATCGCTGCGAACGACAAGGGAAGTGGGAACGGGAATGACGGGAATGGCGAAAGGTGGATTGGAGTTGTCGGTGAGAGGATTGGTGCCGGTTTCGCCGCTGAGGGACACGCCGTTACCGCTGATGATGGCCGTGGCCAGTTGATCGGCGGGGGGCTGGTTATTGGGGCCGGCGGGCGTGAGGGAGGTGGTAAGGGACTTGTTGAAGATGCCGACGTAGTCGGGGCTTTTCCAGTTTTTCAGGACGGCGGGAGCCGGTCCGTTGAGTTTGTTTTCCAGTTGATGCGCCTGCTGGGCAATGGCTTCGTCGATTTGGGCGGGCGGCGTGGGCTGGCCGTTGAGTTCCACGGCGAAACGGCTGGAGATGTAGTAGGCCCAGACGATGTAGAGGAGGAAGATGACGCCTACGAGCAGGACGAACTTTTCGGCGTGCTTTTCGGCGACATTGATGTTTTTGAATTTCATGGAACGGACTCCGGGTCGGTCGCGTGTCGTTGCGTGAAGAAGCGGGCGGAACTACTGGAGCGGGATGCGAGAAACGGGGATCATCATTGCGGGTAAGCCGGGGGAGCGCCGGGGAAGCCGCCGCCGGGGCCCATTCCGGGATCGCCGGGGAAGCCGCCGCCGGGATGGGGCGTACCGCCGGGGCCTTGGGTTCCCGTGCCGGCGGGTTTGAAATCGGGATCGCGGGTGGGCATCCCCAGTTCCCAGCGGATGACATCGGGCATGAGGCCCAGATCGTAGGCCTTGAGGTCCTTGAGGTATTTGACCTGATCTTCGCGGGATTTGTTGGCGAAATCCGGGGCGTTGGGATTGGCGAGTTTGTATTCATCGATCGCGCCGTCGTCGGTCTGCCCGGCGGTCCATCGGCGGAGCCAGATCGTTTCGACGGTGAGGTCGAGTTGAACGACATCGACGTTATCGCCGAAAACGTAGCCGCCCCTGGTCATCAGCTCCAGTTGATCGACGGGCGAGATTTTGTCGATGATCGGCGTCATGAAGTTGGTCTGGCCGATGGCGTTGAGCAGTTCAGGGATTCGGCGGGCGTCGATCAGAACGCTGAGCGTGGCCATGCGAACGTCGTAAAGGGGATTGGACCGGCGTCCGGTGGGGCTGACCATGAAATTGTCGGACAGTCGCTGGTTGATGTCTTCGATTGCGGGGGGATTGGCGTCGCCGGTCGTCCGGGCCGGCGCCCCGATGTAGCCGGGTTTGACGGTCATGGCCAGGAGGCGTTTGACCGGGGCCTGCATGACGCTGCCGCGTGCGTCGAGATGATTGGCCAGGGCGACGGCATAAAGCAAATCCTGCTGAATCCACAGTTGCATCTGCGATTCCCAGAGCAGGGGCATGTCGGGGCGCTCGGACATGCCGGCCAGTTTGGTGAGTTGGAAACCGGAGGAGATGTTGGCGCCGGCGGCGGCGACAAACTGGGGCGGGTCCATATAGATGCCGATGAAACGGGCGCGACCGAGAAGCAAATCGCGCTGCGCCTCGGCCTGCTGTCGGATGAGGCCGGGGTCGGTGGCGGCGCTCGCGACGGCCCCGGGATAGGTGGCGACGAAGTTTTGTTTGACCTCTTCAAGGCGTCGGGTGATTTCGGCGGCGGTGGGAGGCGTACCGGCTTTGAGGGCGGGCTGGCGATACATCGTCATCAGCGCGTCCTGATAGACGCGCGTGGCGCGGAAGATCAACGAGTCGGGCGGATTGGTCACACCGAACAGCCCCTCGATCATCGGTTTGTGCGGGTTGGTCGCGTTGGGACCGAACTGATTGAACGCCACGGCGTCCTTATACAGTTGGTCGTAGCTGTTGTTCATCCTTCGGAAGATGCGTTCCAGTTCCCTGACCGCGTTGGCATTGACGGTGATGTTCACCTGCTTGGGCGGGGAATTGGGGTCTTGGGAAGGGATGTTGACATTTCGGCGGATGGCGCTGTTGATTTTGTTCAACTGCTGGGGCCGGTCGTCCAGTTCCTTCTGAAACGCCGCGCCGGCCAAGCCGGTGGGCCACAGCAGTGACAACATGGCGATGACCATGACCACCAGACAGGCGACGATCACGACGTTGCTTTTCATCCAGGTGAGCACATTGCTCATGCGTCGGACTCCGTGGGTTGATGGGCGGTCGCCCCCGGGACGGGGACGGGAGCGGGAGCGGGGACGGGGGCGGGTGATTCAGAGGATTCGGCGGGGACGGGGGCGGGTGATTCAGAGGATTCGGCGGGGGCGGGGGGTTCGGCGGGCGGCGCGGCGTTCAGGCGGGCGCTGCCGGGGGCTTTGAGTTGGATTTTCCATTCAATGACGAATCGCGTGTCCCCGGCACGCGGTTCGGTACTGAGCAACGGCTTGGGCAGCAGTTTCAGGAACGCGGTCTCGACGGTCTGCTGGGCGGGCGAACCGACACCGCCAGGCGCAGCGCCGGGGAATGCGCCGGGGAAACCGCCCGGTGCAGCGCCGGGGAATGCGCCGGGGAAACCGCCGCCCGCCGGGCGAGCGGGCGCCGCGGGACCGCCGGGCGGGGTGACTTCGGTGATACGGGAGATGCTGACGATGCTGACGGATTTGGAGTCGATGTGATAGGGGAAGCCCGCGCGCTCGCCGGTGTTGCGGAGGTATTTGTTGAAGCCGTTGTCGATGAACGCGCTGGCGTCCTCGAACGGCGTGACGCCGGTCAGTCGGACGCGGAAGCTGGGCGCGTTGTCTTTCCAGCCGGCGTCATCGGTCGGGGCGAGCTTGCCCGGTTCCCTGGGCGTGTATTCATATGTGCTGGTCAGCGATTCGATGAAGATCATGCGGCGTTTTTCGCGGGGGATTTTGGCGATCTCCGCCAGATCGCCGGCGGCGACGGCCGGTTGCGGCTCCATCGCGGCGATCGCACGGTCGATATCCCGCATCATCACCGGCCAGACATCGCGGTAGTCCAACACGCGGTTGATGTTGCCGATGCGACCGCGCGGGTCGTTCTGCTGTTCGACCCGCTTCCAGTCGTTGTACGCCTTCTCGGAATTGGCCAGTATCGCGGCGACCTGGTTGCGCCGCGACAGATTTTCGGATGAGTTGTATTGCCCCCTGGCCAGCATGACCGACGTGTACGCCAGCACCGCGCCGCCCACACCCATCGCCGCCGCGCCCATGAACCACGGCTGCTTGGCCTTCCATACCTGCCTGCGAATCACCGGCATCGGCAGCAGATTGCAACTGACCTTTTCCAGTCCCAGCCCCGCCAGCGCCAGCCCGTAAGCCGGAGAGAACACCGGCACGTTCTCCGCGAACGTCGCCGCCTTGCGATCATCCACCGCGATCTTTTGGAATGTGTCCAGCCGCTCAATGTCCATCTGAAGCTGCTGCTTGAGGAACGTCTGCAACCCCGGCAGGCGGAACGTCGAACCCAACCCCAGCAACTGCGTCAGGTCCGCGTCGCGGTTCAGCGACTGGTAATAGCCCAGCGACTTTTGCACTTCCTGCACCAGATCGACGAACACAGGACGCATCGCCTGGAAAATCTGCCGGGCGTATTTGCTGGTCGCCGCCTCGCGCTTGAGTTTCTCCGCCTTGCTGAACGACAGTTTGAAACTGCGAACCAGCGC
>JBAYVY010000187.1:0-7204 GCA_041674345.1 Phycisphaeraceae bacterium
GCGAGTGGGGGGGGGGGGGGGGCCGTCGGGGGGGGGGGGTGGGCCGGGGGGGGCGGGGGGGGGGGGACGGGAGCGAAGGGTGGGGGGAGTGTGGAGACGGAGGTGATGCGTTCGGCGTTCTTTGCGCGGAGGGTGCAGAGGGGGTCGCCGCAGACCATGAGTTTCCAGGGCTTGTACATCGGATGGGGGGGGAGGATTTGTCGAGCGGCGAAGGCGAGGGGGTTGTTGGTGATGGCGCGTTCAGCGAGGAAAGTGGGTTCTGTGAAAGCGGGGAGGTAGGGTTCGCTGATGGAGCCGAAGTACCAGTAGCACCCGCCGATCATGGCGCGACCGGCGAGGGTGTCGGTGTTTTCGGGACTGGAGGCCGAGCCGGAGTGGATGGTGTGGATGATGGAGGCATGACCGAGGGGCATGTCATCAGGCCGGCCGGCCCCGCCGCGCAGGTCCATGTAGAACGCCCCACCGGAGGAGTTGAGCCAGATCATATCGAAGCCGGCACCGGTGCGTGTGAGTTTGCGGAACATGGCGGCGGTGACATCCTGGCCGGCGGTTCGGGTGACGGCATAGCGAGTGGCGAGGATTTTCTCGGCGTCTTGTTGCTGGTATCCGACGAAGTCGCCGCCGCGGTTGGAATAGTCGTCGAAGAGCAGGGCGTTTTGGGGTTGAAGGAAGAGGGAGGACATGGCGGCGTAGAGGGATTGTGTTTGATCGCCCATGAGTCGTCCGCAGACGGCGAGGCGCAGGCCGTTGGCGGCTCGTCCGAGCAGGTCATCGCAGGCGAAGACGCCGGGCTGTTTTTCGATGGTGTAACGAAGGGGCAGTTCGGCGGCGAGGGTGAGGCCGGACCATTGGGCGAGGGTGAGGGCACCGAACTTTTGGGCGGCTTCCATGAGGGTCTGGTTGATGGGACCGAGCTGGGGGACGGTGATGGTCTGATTGAATTTGAGGTCGGTGTGGAAGATGAGGATGGGCTGATCGCGTCCTTTGGCCAGTGCGTAACCGGCGGCGGCGGTGGGGGAGGCGGGGTCGATGACGACCATGCCGGCGGGCGGGGGGGTGGTTTTATGATCGCGTTCGTCGAAGGGTTTGTTGTGGGAAGCGATGAGGGATTGGAGAATATCAACGGAAGAACCCGAGGCGGCGCTCGCCCCCGGAAAGGACTTGCTCTGCCTCGGCTTGGACCATCGGACGATTTGTTTGGGGTTGAAGGCGCGGGCGAACATCGGGGCGTACCAGCCATCGTCGATCAGGACGGGGAAGCAGGTGGAGTCGGTCCAGTCATTGAGGGCGGCGTAAAAACTTTCGGCGTCGGGCACGAGGACGAGGGTATCGACGACCTGTCGATTGAGCCATTTGGACTGGCGTTGCGCGAAGGTGCCGTTGATCTGGAAGAAGAGGATTTGGGCCATGTATCCGGTGATGTCTTTGTCGTTGCGTTGGAGGATGGCCTGGAGATCGGTGGCGGCCTGGTCGATGCGTCCGGCGCGCATGGCCTGCATGGCCTGGTTGAAGAGGACGACTTGCGGGGGCGGCTCGCCGGGTTGGTTGGGTTGGCCGGGTTGATTGGGCGTGAGAAGGGGCGGGGCGGGGTTGGGAGGCGCGTCCTGCGCGGCGACGATGGAGGGCGCAGCCAAAACAGTAGCCAGCAGGGCGATAAGCGGGAGGCGGATCATCAGGCGGCTCCAGAGAAAAAAATCGAAGGAAGAGGCGAAAAAACGTTTGGCGTCCGGGACAGTTATATCAGAAGTTTCAGGTAGGTTCAGAGTCAGGACGGGATTTTCGCACAAGGGGAACAGCGATGGTCAGGCAAAGTGTCGGTTTGATTTCGGTGATCGGCCTGGTCGCGGCGACGATGGCGTTGTTGCTGTGGCCGGGCGCGGGATTGATTCACAGCGGACCGGCGGCACTGATCGGCGCGGGCCTGCTGGCCGGGGCGCTGATGAAATACGTCGGGAAATATCCGCGGCTAGGAAGCCGCGGCTGATAAAGCCAGTCCCCAGTCCCTATACCCTCTTTCGCCACCTGCGTTCGCAGCCCGGAGAACCCCTGTTCTCCGGGCTGTGTCATTGGGGAAGGAGACAGGAGACAGGAGAAATTATATTCGGCGCGCCGTGGGTTCTTACTCCCTACTCCCTACTCCTGACTCCTGAAAAATGTCGGATATCGGGGTATCAAAAAGACTGGCTTATTCCGCGGGATGTTTCTACAATACCTCGCTGTAAAAGGGAGCCGTGCGGGCGGTTTGGGTAGGTCTGGAACGCCGGCATGCTCGAAAATCTGGAGAATTCGCGATGATCGCGAGTCGTAAGCAAGTGGAGCGGATTCCGTCCGCGACGGTTCGCTTTGCCGGTGATTCCGGCGACGGTATGCAACTGGCCGGTATGCGTTTCACGGACGCATCGGCCATTTTCGGGAACGACGTGGCGACGCTGCCGGACTTCCCGGCTGAAATCCGCGCGCCCATCGGAACCGTCGCCGGCGTCAGCGGATTTCAAATCAACTTCGCATCCAGCGACATCCGCACGCCAGGCGATCAGGTCGATGCGCTGATCGCGATGAATCCCGCGGCGTTCCGCGCCAACATCGCCGACGTTCGCAGCGGGGGCATCGTCATCGTCAACGAAACCGAATTCGACAAGATCAACCTGCGCAAAGCCGGTTACCAGGAGGGCTACAACCCGATTCACGACGAGGTGCTCACCGCCCGGTACCGCATCGTGCCCGTGCCGATGACGCGCCTCAATGAAGAAGTGCTCAAGGACACCGGCATGGGCGCGAAGGACATCGGTCGCAGCCGCAACATGTACGCGCTGGGGCTGATCTACTGGCTGTTCGACCGCGAGATGCAGCCGACGATTGATTTCCTGAATGACTTCTTTGGTAAAAAGAAAAAACTGCCGCAGGTCGCCGAGGCGAACATCAAGGTGTTGCAGGCCGGTTGGAACTTCGGCGAGACGGCGGAGCTTTTCGTGCATCGTTATCAGGTCGCCAGGGCGGACGACATTCCGCCCGGCAAGTATCGCCGCATCACCGGCAACGAGGCGACGGCGATCGGCCTGGTCACCGCCAGCAAACTCTGCGGCAAAGATGTCGTCTATTGCAGCTATCCGATCACGCCGGCCAGCGATGTGTTGCACTATCTGGCGGCGATGAAACAGTACGGCGTGAAGACCGTGCAGGCCGAGGATGAAATCGCCGCCGCGTGCGCCGCGATCGGCGCTTCATTCGCCGGTCAACTGGGCATCACCGGCACGTCCGGCCCGGGGCTGTGCCTCAAGAGCGAAGCGATCAACCTCGCCATCATGACCGAACTGCCGATGGTGATTGTCAACGTGCAACGGGGCGGGCCTTCGACGGGTTTGCCGACCAAGACCGAACAGTCGGATTTGCTTCAGGCGTTGTTCGGGCGCAACGGTGATTCGCCGCTGGTCGTGCTGGCACCGCAGTCGCCGAGCGATTGCTTTGACATGGCGATCGAGGCGGTGAAGATCGCGGTGACGCATATGGTGCCGGTGATTTTGCTGAGCGACGGTTACATCGCCAACGGGGCCGAGCCGTGGCGCATTCCCGATCCCCGGAAGCTGGAAACCTTTGAGATTCAGCACCCGGCGGGCCATCCGCGCGGCAAAGACGACCCGGCGTTCCGCCCCTATGAGCGCGATGAACGACTGGTTCGCCCGTGGGCGATCCCCGGAACCGAAGGTCTCGAACACCGCATCGGCGGCCTGGAAAAAGAAAACGGCAGCGGCACCGTCGCCTACGGTGATGAAAACCACCAGCTGATGACCGACCTGCGAAAACGCAAGGTGGAACTGGTGGCCGATGACATTCCGCCGTTGACCACCGAAGGCCCGGACACCGGCGACCTGTTGCTGCTGGGCTGGGGCGGGACTTACGGGGCGATCACCACCGCGGCGAACAACATGCGGGCGAAGGGGCACAAGGTTTCCGCCGCTCATCTGCGGTACATGAATCCCATGCCGAAGAATCTGGGCGACGTGCTGCGGAAGTTCAAACAGGTGCTGATCCCGGAACTGAACACCGGGCAGTTGTCGCTGCTGATCCGCGCGAAGTATTTGATTGACGCGAAGGGATTGAACAAGGTGGCCGGCAAGCCGTTCCTGGTCAATGAAATCGAACAGGCGATCGGGATGATGCTGGACGGCCAGTTCACCGCGCAGTCCGCCACGCCGCGTCAGCATGTTGTTGAAATGAACGTGTGATGGATTGGGGATTGCGGATTGAGGCCGCGATCTGAAAATCCGCAATCCGAAATCCGCAATCCGAAATACAAAGGTTTTCCCAATGCCCGTCACCAACACGTCGTTACAAGTTCTGACCCCCAAGGATTTCGCAAGCGATCAGGATGTCCGCTGGTGTCCGGGTTGCGGGGATTACGCGATCCTCAACGCCGTGCGCAAGGCGTGCGCCAAGATCGGCACGGCCAAACACAACACGGTGTTCATCAGCGGCATCGGTTGTTCCAGCCGGTTCCCGTACTACATGGACACCTACGGCTTCCACACGATCCACGGCCGCGCGCCCGCCATCGCCACCGGATTGAAAGTCGCCAACCCCGACCTCGATGTCTGGGTCGTCACCGGCGACGGCGACGGTCTGTCCATCGGCGGCAATCACCTGGTCCATCTGCTGCGTCGAAACGTCCGGCTCAAAGTCATGCTGTTCAACAACCGCATCTACGGGCTGACCAAAGGCCAGTATTCGCCGACCAGCGAGGAAGGCAAAAAAACCAAGTCCAGCCCCGCCGGTTCCATCGACATGCCGCTACGACCGATCAGCGTGGCGCTGGCGTCCGAGGCGAGTTTCGTCGCCCGCGCGCTGGATGTCGATAAGCGGCTGCCCGACGTGCTCGAAGCCGCCGCACATCACAAGGGCACCGCGTTCGTCGAAATCTACCAGGATTGCAACGTCTTCAATCACAAAGCATTTGAATACGCCACCGACAAGGATTCCAGGGAAGACAACACGATCTGGCTGGAACACGGCAAGCCGATGATCTTCGGCAAAAACCGCGACAAGGGCATCCGGCTCCACGGCCACAAACCCGAAGTCGTCGAACTGGGCAAGGGCATCACCGAAGACGATCTGCTGTTCCATGATGTGCATGACGAAGCGCACGGCTTCATGCTCAGCCGGATGCGATACCCCAAGTTCCCCGAACCGATGGGCGTCTTCTATCAGATTGATGATGAATGCTACGAGGACATGGTCGTCGCGCAGGTGCAGGCCGCGATCAAACAACGCGGCGCCGGCGACCTGGCCGCCCTGTTCAACGAAGGCGACACCTACGAAATCAAATGAGCAGCGAGCAGCGAGCAGCGATGTTTTTAGCGGGTGGCACGAAGTGCCCCTCTTCCAAATGAAAGAGGAAGGCCGTGACGGCCTTCCTCTTTGCCATGATCCGAGCACAATGTCGTTAGGGGTCGGGGGGGGTCGGGTTGTAGTAAACGACACGGCGTTCGGAGTCACTTCAATTCCACGCGGGCAATACTTTTTCACGTCTTGCCCTTTACGACATTAATAATATCGACCACACGGTCAATGTTTCTTAACCCCCAAAGTGACAACAGTATGGCATACTTGCCAACGCCGGTGTTTAACTACTGTTAACCTCCATTAATGGTGTCTTTCGGGCCTGTTCCATGCTCCGTTACCGGGGGCGTGTTCCCCGAATCGGCGGGGGGTTGTTCCGATGCGCCGCGCCGACGCCGACGACGGCGCTTGCGACGACGCTTCGCCCCGCCCGGTTCGCCGTCACCCGCATCACCTTCAGCATGACCCGTTTTACTGTCGGGCACACTTCCGGGGCCACTTCCTGGCACACTTCCGGGCACACTTCCGGGCACACTTCCGGGGCCACTTCCGGGCACACTTCCGGGGGCGGGGGTGTCCTGCTCCGTCATCGCATCATCATCGCCGGTTTCGCTTATCGCCGGCTCGTCGGGCAGTTCGCCGGACGCTTCGCCTTCACGCGATTCGATCTCGTTGCTTCGCAGCGGCTGGCCCGGTTGCGGCCTCCTTCGCTGCTCCCGGCTCTCCCGCCTCGCGTCCCGTTCCTCACGTTCAATCGCCCGATCCTCCACCAGCTGCGCCATCTCACGTTCCTGATCCCGTGTCAGCCGCTCGATGTTCTCCACCGGATACGCGTTCCGTTCGCCCCGGTCCGCCAGTTCCACCAGCACCAGTTGCGTCAATATCTGCGTGTTCAGCACCGTGCCCGGCCCATCCGGCGTCATCACCTTGCTGTTGCGCGGCGGCAACCGCTTCCTCAATTCATCGTAGGTCGCTTCCTCATATCGCAAACAGCACATCAATCTTCCGCATCGACCGCTGATCTTCGTCGGGTCCAGCGTGGCCTTCTGAATCTTCGCGTTCTTCATCGACACCGGCTTGAGTACCTTCAAAAACTGCTTGCAGCAACACTGCTGCCCGCACTTCTCGTAATCCGCCACGATCCGCGCCTCGTCCCTCGCCCCCACCTGTCGCATCTCGATGCGCGTGTGCAGTTCCCCCGCCAGACGCTTGACCAGATCGCGGAAATCCACCCGGTTCTCGCTCATGAAGTAAAACACCACCCGCTCCCCGCCCAGCAGCGATTCCACATCCACCACCTTCATCGGCAGGTCCAGATCCCGCACGATCGCCCGGCCGACCCGCACATACTCCGGCCCATGCGAATCCAGATGCGCCTGGTCCCGCACATCGTCCGGCGTGGCGATGCGAAGCACCTTGCCCTCGTCGGTGAACGGATACTGCTTGCCCCCCGACTGGTCGATGTAGTCCAGCAACTTCTGCCGCGAGATCGAATGCCCGCAACCGCTGTTGTTGCACACCGTCGTCAGCATCTCCGCCAGTTCCACACCCCGCGGCGTGCGAACCACCATCTTCGTCCCGCAACCGGGTATCTCCGTCCCCTCATAACGAAACTCCCCGATCTGCTTCAGATACCCGTAACGCACCACCACCGTCTCCGGCGGCCTGAGCTTGGCGATCGCCTTCAATTCCTCTTCATCACGCAACAACGGCAAAGGTTGGATGGACATGATCGTGTGTACTTCCTGCTGGTTAGCCCGGACCATAACCCCGTCGCAAAAACTTGCGGGGATAAACTTCCGGGGGTGTCGTCAGGCCGCGTTTTTTATGTTCCGGTGTCACGCCTGACCCGCGACACCGGCTCCACACA